>JAADGR010000431.1 GCA_013152225.1 Calditrichota bacterium | reverse complement strand
GTATCTGTGCTTCTTGTGCAGCCTTGGTAATATTTCCCCCACTGCGCCTGGTAAGCTCTGCGATGTATATTTTCTTAAACTCCATCAAAACCCGAGTGCGCGCCTCAGGATAGGGGAGCCTTAGAAATCTCTCAAAAAAATCAGGAATATCAGAAGACATTTGCCCCAGTTCCACGTCCTCCGGATGAATCTTTTTATCCGGATGCATTATGATTGTGCGCTCTATGAGAGATTTCAATTCACGTATGTTGCCCGGCCATGAATAATTTCTTAATTTGTTGATGGCCTGATTTGTAAATCCTGAACTTTTTATCTTGTTTTCAGCACAAGCGCTTTTAGTGAAATAATTTACAAGAACAGAAATGTCTTCCTTCCGTTCCCTTAGCGGCGGTAATTTAAGAGGAATGGTATTTAAACGATAAAAAAGGTCTTCCCGGAATTGCCCCCTTTTTATTTCTTCCTGAATGTTCTTGTTGCTCGCTGCTATAATCCGGACATTAACATTTATTTCATTTTCTCCTCCGACCCTTGTAAATTTCTGTTCTTCGATAACCCGAAGGAGTTTGGCCTGATGGTTATAATCCAAATCCGCTATCTCATCTAATAATATTGTTCCGCCATCTGCCAACTCAAACTTGCCTTTTTTACGGGCAATGGCTCCGGTGAAGGATCCCTTCTCATGGCCAAAAAGTTCGCTTTCAAGCAAATGAAAAGGAAGGGCGCTGCAATTAATAGCAACAAACGGAAATTGAGCGCGTGGGCTCTGTAAATGAATTGCTCTGGCTACCAGTTCTTTCCCCGTGCCGGTTTCTCCCTGAATGAGAATATTTGCATTGCTTTGAGCAATTTTGGGAATGGTCTTAAATATATTTTTCATAATCGGCGAGGAGGCGATAATTTTTCCAAAATGTTTATCCGTTTCATTAAGGAAAAGACTTTTCCAGCTGATTTGCCGCAGTTCACGCGTAATAATGGCATGCAGCGCTTTCATGTTGGGATGCTTGGAGGTATAGTGAAATGCTCCCAATTTAATGGCCTCCACAGCCGTTTCAACACTGGTATAGTCTGAAACCATAATGACCGGCAGCTCTCCATAATGGGCGCGGATTCTTTTCAGCGTTTCAAGTCCATCCATGCCCGCACCCAGTCTGAGATCCAGGATTACCGCGTCGGGTTCAGAGTTTTTCAGTCTTTCAAGTGCTTCTTCGCCTGTGGAAGCCCTGGAAACATTGAAAATTTTTTGTCCCAATAAGTTAAAATCCCGGGCATAATCATCATCATCGTCTACCAGCAACAAGTCAAATTTACTAGTCATTATCTATCCTCTTTAGCTGCAATTCAAAAATGGATCCCTGATTCATTGCGGTTTTTAACAGAGAAATTTTGCCGCCGTATTTTTTCAGAATGATCTGCGAATTATAGAGACCAAAACCACCGGTTTTATTTTTTGTACTGAATTGTTCCTGAAATAATTTTTCCTTTATTGCCGGCTCAATGCCGCAGCCATTGTCTTCAACCGATATGAAAACGAAATCTGAATTTGCACTGATTTTGATGATAATTTTTTTCTTCTTTTTGTTTTGTATTGCGCAAATGGCGTTTTCAATGAGATTATCGAGGATTTGAGAATATTCTGCCGGTCTCATTCTTGCCATTATATGCGCATCAGGGATGGTGTTAAGTTTCATTTCGATTGCCGGAACAGAAAGATTGTCTATCGCTCCTTTGGTTTTGCGATTTATGTCGCAGGAAAACTGTTCACCGAC
The DNA here is from genome assembly GCA_013152225.1 of Calditrichota bacterium. GTDB lineage: Bacteria > Zhuqueibacterota > Zhuqueibacteria > Residuimicrobiales > Krinioviventaceae > Hydrothermomicrobium. The sequence goes on along the minus strand of JAADGR010000431.1, from coordinate 2,474 downwards.
GGTTTTTCGCATCAAGCGCAAATTGGCTTGTAAAAGCCGGATGTTTTCAATAATTGAATCAAAGTACGTGCCGGTTAGTTTCTTGTTTAGATTTAACTCTGTCTTTAGAGCATTCAGGGAAGTGGATAATGTAAAGAGGTATGTTCGGCAAGCAGCAATGGTTGAAGGGAGCGTATTTGCTGCCTTGGCGAAAACCAATATTCTTTCAATTTCCGTTAATACAAGTGAAAAATAGTCGTCAATGGATTCCAGTAAAGAAGATTGAATTTCTTTCGCAGGAATTTCATCTGCAGATAAATTTGAGCAATACAATTTTAAACGGTTTAATTTGCGTGCGCCCCATTCGCCATGAAAAAATGCATTTGTTGCAAAAAAAAGTTTTTCCTGATATTCTGCCAAAGCCAGTGGGCTGATAAATATCTTTCTGCTTACATAAAGTCCGAATATTGCCGAACCCAGGCTTAGAAGAGGCGGAAAAAAATAGTGCGACAGGGTCGAACTATCTCTTAGAATTATGTAGAAAACAACAAATAAACCGAGCGGAATCCACAAAACAAAGTACCGTATATTTGAATTCCATGACCTGCGCAGTGTGAGGAAAAAGCCGGCGAGGAAAGCGAAGAAATAAGAAAAGATATAAAAGGCCTCGTTGCGATTGGGCGTATAGCGTGTATTTCTGATATACCATTTTTGCAAAAGCGAGAGCTTGCGGGCCATGCCGTCTTGTTCATTTATTTGCAAATACTTTCCCGGTTGAACATTTAATAGTTTGCGCTGAATCCCGGAAGGGAATTTTATCAGTATATCCTTTGGCTTGCCGTCGGCAATGCCAAAATGAACAACGCGGGAACTCATGCTGTTGCGCGGGCCGCCGGCGGCTATATGCCGCATGGCCAGCAGAGAGGCCTTTTCGCCCAAATGGCCTTGCTGAAATAAATACAGCTTGCTGCCAATCCCATCCCGATTGCTCTTGCTGCAGTTAATCCTAATTTCAATATAGTTATTATTATTCGTTTGGTTTCTCAGCTCAAAACTCGGCTGGAAATCATCGCTGCAATAAAGATCGACATCCCCGTCGTTGTCGAAATCTGCGGCTGCAATTCCCGTAGGATAGCCGCCTTTATGCACAAAGGTTGGCGGAGATTTGTCAATAAAATGTGCTTTGCCCTGGTTCTCGTAATACCTGTTGCGGTTGCGATTGCACACAAGTAAATCGAGATCGCCGTCGTTATCAGCGTCTAAGGAACAGACAACATTTGTTTCCCTATCTGTTGAAAAACCGGTGGAATCACTCATGTCATGGAATTTACCGGAACCATCATTGAGGTAGAGCCAATTTCTCGTTCCTGAATTCGCCACAAATAAATCCAGATCGCCATCACCGTCGAAATCCGCAAAAAGACCATGAACCGATCTGGCCAGAGTGTCGCGCCCTGCGACTCTGCTTACATTAGTTATATCCGTGAACTTTATATCTTTTTTGTTGGAGTGGGAACAATCGTTTCTGAATAATTTGTTAGCAGCGCCATATCGTGGTATAAACAGATCTAAATCCCCGTCATTATCAATGTCGCCAAAAACAGAGCCGGTGCCTCCTCTTGGCATTGAAAGCCCGGCGGCATCGGTGACATCTTTGAAAATGCCGGCGCCGTTATTGAGATATAAATGATTGGAGGAATCTACATTTGAGACGAATAAATCGATGTAACCATCATTGTTTACATCACCCCATATCCCTGATTGAGATCTTGAAAAATCAGAATAAAGATGCAGTGTTTTTGCAGATTCCTTGAATTTCAGTTTTTTGACCTGTTTGAACACTTCATTCGGCCCGTAAAGCGAGGTTACAATGATATCCTGGTCGCCGTCATTATCAATATCCGCACATGTCGCTCCAACATCATAGTTAATACGATGTGCACTAACGTTAGCCTTTCCGGTAATTCCTGCCTTTACTGCAATATTTACATAGGTATATCTGTCCTGGTTTTTCGGATCATGTTGTGAAGTAATACACTTGTTCGCATAACCAGTAACCACAATATAACGGTCCTCTTTTGAATCATTATTGAAATCGGCAAAACAGATTCCTGCTTCATGGATGTTATCTTTGTATTCATATTTTGAAAATAATTTTTTGATAATTTTGCGAGGCTTTTTTAATACGATTTTTCGCATTTTATATTTTGTGGAAAAAAGATACCAGGTGCTATATTCAAATGTATCTGCGATCTTGTGTTCTCTCATTATCAATTCCATATAATTTTCTGTGCCTGTCTCACGAGAATTTGTTTGCAAAACACCTCGTTCTTTTCTGATAGTATATTTTACTGATACCCAGAGGTAAGAAATGGCTGTTCCGGTTTTGCTAAATTCAATAGTATCGGATTGTGCAGGAATGCAAGGAAACCCAGGAATCAATTTATGGTTTTGGTTCAAATCATTGGGATTAATTCGCAGAAAATCGAGTTTTT
>JAADGR010000288.1 GCA_013152225.1 Calditrichota bacterium | reverse complement strand
GGTAAAGTCCGTTCCAAAATCATTGATGTGATGTCGTCTGGCATACTGGCCGAGGAAAATACTTGCCCGACTAACACAGCAAATGGACGTGGTGACAAAAGCATTTTTGAACAAGACCCCCTCCTTTGCCAGCGCATCCATATTGGGTGTTTTGATGATCTTGTTGCCCATGCAGCCCATCGTGTCCCAGCGTTGATCATCCGTTAAAAGAAAAATAATGTTGGGCTTTTGCGCCCGGGTTTTTCTTCCAATGCAGGAAAGACCGGCGGAGTAAATTAGCGCAGACGCACCAGTAAATTGCAAAAATTTTCGGCGAGAAACTTTTTCCATCTGTTTTCCTTTCAATATTTTTACGGGTCGATACTTTCAAATGAAATTTGTTAGAATCCAATAGGGAAAGTATTCAGGCGTGGCAGAGCAGATAAAAATGAATTTAATATATCAGAGTTTTTACATTTTTTTCGGGGCTATATCAGAGTGCGTAAGAATACTAGGTTGCCACTTTATGCTATTAGATTTTATGACCTCTTGTTACCCACTCGATCTGTTATGGCACCTCTTTTTCACTGAAAACATCAGCACTAAAAACATAAATTTTTGTATTTTTATCTTTCCAGGCATCGCGTGCCAGCCCTGCCTTCATGCAGGTATGTTCGAGAAAAGTATCACGATCCCAGTTGTATTCCTTTGCAACCTGCGGAAGCAACAGACCGCTGCTAAATCCATTTTCAAGCATAAGACCATGAACTCCCACCTGAATTTCATCAACTTGTTCGATCTTTCGCAGAGGTGTCAAAACTGAAATTTCAATTTCCAGATCCTTTACCTCATCAGGCTGGACGGGATGAAAGCGTGGATCGTGCAACGCAGCCGCTTCCGCCATTTCGACTATGGTCTCCAATAGCGGTTTCATTGCGCGCACATAACCGATACAGCCACGAAGGTCGTCATTCTTGTGAATGGTTACAAATGCGCCTCGCTCTTCCCGGAATAGCGGATCATCAAATTCAAAGGAAGGATGTGGTTTCCCGGCCGTTACTTTTTCAATGGTCTCTCTGGCAACTCGCAACAGTGTTTTTTTCTGTTGCCGTGTTAAACCGGATTCGGTTCCCTGCTCTGCTGGCATAATTCCCTCTATAAAATGCTTTCATCAAAAACCTGCGTTCGATAAACCCAAAACTCGGCACCCTTTTTCCAGGCATCCCGTGGAAGTCCTGCCTTTCGGCACAAACTGTTCATTTCCTCCTCGATGCTCGTCCACCCGGCTTCAGTGGGCACTTCGGGAAGATAGGTGGCCGCATGACCATTCTTCCTCATAATGATGCCATCCTCGCCCATTTTGAATTCATCCAGACTGTTGATTTTGTACACGTTCGTCAAATAGACTGAAATTTTTATCTTGATTTTTTTTAGCTCGGATTTATCCAAAGGTGGAAATCTCGGGTCTTGAAACGCAGCCGCCAGAGCCATTTGCGGCACCAGTTTATAAAGCGGTTCATCGGATTCATGGTGTCCGATGCAGCCGCGCAACATGCCGTTTTCGGTGATGGTTACAAAAACGCCGCGCTTTTCTTTCATCGCATCGCAGGTCGGTTTAAATTTGGGAAGCTTTCTTTTCAGCAGGTATTGCTCAATTGAACTCCTGGCCATTTTCAAAAACTCTTTTTGCACATCTAAAGGTAGCGGCTCATACTCGACGTGGTCCGCAGCTTTCTTTTTTGAAGTAAAAACTGCAAAAGCGCCATAGCCAACGATATAGCCGTCCCGTTTACCGGTTACGTCGCCGGAATTGGTGTGCGCCAAAAGTTTTGCCTTGTTCGCACCGAGAAGCCTGGCCGCCGTTTCCATTATCACAATGGGTGCCCCGCCACAGGCAGAATATTTTTCCTGCAACAATCCTTCACACAGTTTTTTCGGATTCAAATCCGTTGCCGCAGCAAGTGTGGCAGCACTCACTTTTTTGCACGTTTCGTAAGAATAGCCGTGGTATAAATCCGAGCTGGCGATCAACAAAACTTTTTTCCCCTCAACAACTTGCGCCAGCGCTTTGCCGATTTTTTCACATAAAGGCCAGTCATATCCACCGACGACAATGGGCAGGATTTTAACATCAGGAAAAAGAATTTGCACGAACGGCAATTCCACCTCTACAGCGTGCTCGGCGCGGTGTCCCAGTTCTGAAAACTTGACGACATCACAGTCTTTAGCTAACTTTTGCGCCGTGCCTTTGTCAATATACAATGTTCCCAAAGGCGTGGCGTACCCATCGCCCGGATAAAGTGTGGCGCCGTAAAATGGATCGCGATGGCTGGGGGCAATAACCACAACAAGATCATATTTTTGCTTCGCGACCTGGCGGTAAGCAAACGCGGCGGTTTGCGCCGAATATTGATAGCCGGCATGAGGAACCTGGATTCCGATGATTTTTCCGTTTAGCGGTTTGGCTTTGGCTTTGTCGAGATATTTCTGAATATCCGCACGCAGAACATCCGGATCTTTGGGATAAAAAGCTCCGGCAACGGCGGGTTGACGAATGTCCTCTGCAAGGGAAATTCGCAGAAAAACGCCGGAGAAAACAAGGATAAAAGTTAAAATTGCAAGAAAGCTTTTTTTACATTTAAACATGACGGTTCGCTCCGCATTATTAAACAGAACATCAACGTCCAACAATTTACAATATACACACAAAAAATTAAAGAGCAAGTATTCTCTTGAAAAAATAGTATCTCATTCCCAGACACCTGCAATTTTCTGATGGCATTTCGGGCACTTGGCGTTTTTAATATTTATTTCGACAACCGAGTATCCAATTCGGCGGATGAGCAGCGTGTTACAACTTGGGCAATAGGTATTTTCGCCGGGATCGCCGGGGACATTTCCGGTGTAAACATAGTGGAGCCCCGCATCCAGGGCAATACGCCGGGCGTTTTGCAAAGTTTTGATTGGGGTTGGCGGCAAATTTTTCAGCCTGAATTGCGGATAAAAGCGGGTGAAATGAATCGGTGTATCGGTACCCAATTCATTATAAATCCATTTGCTCAGATTTGCAAGTTCAGTTTTGTCATCATTTTGTCCGGGAATGACAAGGTAAACAATTTCTGTCCACATTCCCTCACTTTTTAAAAGCAGGAGTGTATCGAGAACGGGTTTGAGTTTTCCCGAAACCAGTTCTTTGTAAAATCGCTCGCTATAGCCTTTCAGGTCAATCTTGACGGCATCAAGAACTTTGCACAAATCCTTCATTGGCTCGGCCTGGATATAGCCGTTGGAAATCATCACACTTTTCACTCCCTGCTCGCGTCCGTGCAGGGCTGTATCGTGCATGTATTCGGTAAAGATAACCGGCTCGGTATAAGTATAAGCGATGGATGCGCATTGATTCTCTTTTGCCGAGCGACCCACGTTTTGAGGAGGCAAGTTAAAGGACTGAACCTGCTCGGGACGAGCCTGAGAAATTTCCCAGTTTTGGCAAAATTTGCACAAAACATTGCAGCCCACTGTTGCAATGGAAAAAGCATTGGTTCCCGGCAAAAAATGAAACAAGGGCTTTTTCTCAATCGGGTCAATGTGCGCCGTGCAGGGGTGACCATAAATGAGCGTGTAATAAGTGCCGCCGCGATTTTCACGAACACCACAATAGCCACGCTCCTGATCATCGATCACACATTCCCGCGGACAGAGCTTGCACTTTATTTTGCGGTGTTCCAGTTTTTTATAATACCTCGCCTCTAGCAAATCCTCTTTTTCAGGACCGGCAAAGACATGCAGCGGCTGCACAAGGCCCAGTGTCCCGGCTCCTGCAAACGTACATGCTGCACACGCTGAGTTTTTCAGAAATGTTCTTCGGTTTATCATGATTTTATTTCTCTTGATTTTTCCTCAACAACAATTATTTTGCATTTTGTCTTTCAAGAAAGGTGATTCTGCCATCAAAAAAAAGGACAAAATGATTAACGGTAAAACTATTTCGGCCTCCGGTCTCCCTTCTCCGTGTTCCGTTCTTCCTCTATCCCTTCACGACTTCAATTTTTGCCGGATCGTCCGTTCCCAGCCGGTGTTGTGAATCCGCTGCTGTTGCGATATAGGTTGGCTCCCTTCCTGCTTCTTTCAAACTCTCGAGGCCGGCTTTTTTTCTCTTTTTTTCAATAATTTGCCAGCAAGTATAATCCATGGCAACCATGTCCGTGGCCGCAATGACGCTGTCCATTTGCCAGGTCCATTGCGGTTGATACGGCGGGCCTCCTTCAT
>JAADGR010000425.1 GCA_013152225.1 Calditrichota bacterium | reverse complement strand
ACATACGCTTCAGGCTGATAATAATCGTAATAGCTGATGAAATACTCGACTGCATTTTCCGGGAAAAAACCGCGCATTTCACCATAGAGCTGTGCCGCAAGGGTTTTATTGTGAGAAATAATCAAAGCCGGACGCCCGTAATTCGCAATAACATTAGCCATTGTATACGTTTTACCGCTGCCGGTAACGCCTAATAATGTCTGGAAACGCGATCCGTCCGCCAGCCCTTTTGTGAGCTCTGCAATTGCCTGAGGTTGATCACCCTCGGGCTTGTAATCGGATGTAAGTTTAAATTTCGTCATAAATATGGCACGAATATACTATCATTATGCCACATTGTCAAGATTGAAAATTAATTCGCCGGTAATGATTATTTGCTTGAATCTCTGGTCAAGAGGTACTAAATTCTTTCCATTTGGAACAAAATATTTTTCACCATTTATTTCGATTCGAACGTACATAACAACGTCCCCAATGTGCAGCTAGAAGAAAAACGGATTCAAAAGAGCGAGAAATATGCGCCTCATCAAAAGTGTCTGGATATTCCTTTACATACTTTTCATTTTTTCAGCAAAAACTTTTCCCCAGTCAAATGAAACTCGCGCACTATGGGTTACGCGCTGGGATTATACCTCGCCTGCAGATGTTCAGCACATCGTTGAAAATGCGGCGGCTCTGCATTTTAATGAATTGTTGTTCCAGGTTCGGGGAAACGGTACGGTTTTTTATAATTCATCCATCGAACCCTGGGCGGAAGAATTTAACGGTCGGAACCCGGGCTGGGATCCGCTCAAGCTTGCGATCAAATTGGCGCATCGAAAAGGAATGCAACTCCATGCGTGGATAAATGTTTACCCTGCCTGGAGAGGAATGTCGCCTCCACAAGACTCTTTGCAACTTTATTTCACTCACCCGGATTGGTTTATGTGGGATCAATTCGGAAACCCGCAAAAACTGAACTCCTATTATCTCTACCTTTCGCCGACAAATCCTGATGTTAAAAAATACCTGCTCACTGTTTGTTCCGAAATTTATGAAAATTATGACATCGACGGACTTCACCTGGATTACATACGTTTTCCGGCGGTTTCCTATTCTTACGACCCGGTCTCTGTTGGGTTATTTAAATCGAAATACGGCGACACACCGCAAAACAAACCTTTGGAATGGTCTGCATGGAGACAAAGTGCAATTACCGGCTTTGTCGCTGATCTGTACAAGTCAATGAAAATTTACAATCCCGAACTTGTGCTCAGTGCCTCGGTCGTCTCGGAATATAATCGCGGACGTCTTGTCTTTCTGCAAAACAGCCATGAATGGCTCGCGCGCGGTATTATCGACATCATCTATCCGATGATCTACACGGACGATGACACCCTCTTTGAAAATTTACTCCTGGATCACAGGCTTAACGACCACGGCAGGCGCGTTTACCCGGGAATTGAAGTTAAGAACCGGAATTTAACGCGGCAGATCAAAATCATGCGCGACCTGGGTTGCCGTGGGACAGCCATATTTTCTTATGCTGAACTTTTTCCTTATCACAACCGCAAAAGCATGAATGCTCTGGACCTTGCCGAAATCTGGCCTCGATCGGTTCCGCCTTCTCCCCTGCCGTGGAAAAACGTTGAACAGGATGGACAGGGCCCTTTAATTGCGCAAGTACATACCTTTCCGGCAACAGTAAAATCAGGTAACAAGTTTAAAATCGCGGCAAAAATTCTTGATCCTTCGGGTGTTTATGACGACAAGACCGGCTCCGCTGGCCAGGGCGTTTATTTAATTTATGACCACAAGTGGCCACCGGTTGAGGGCAACGAAGTGAAAATGAGCCGTGTTAAAGATGCGCAGGATTGGTTCATCAGTGACGGTTCCATCCCGGCACAAAAAACAGGACTCGACTTTCGCTGCCGCATCTTTGCCTGGGATGATTACCATGAATCCGCCGGGCACCCGAAAAGAAACATGGGCTTCAGTGATATTTGGTCTCTCGCCGTTCTCTCCCCCAATGTGAGTTATGTCTCAACCGGCTATTTTGGCCCGGAATTATGGAATCCGAAATTACTGGAGGTGGATTCGGAAGGCAAAGTGTGGGTTGGCATGCGCTACAATGACCGCATCATCGTTTTAAAGCCGGATGGCACAAAAGCTGATTTTTCACCCATCAACTCCGGCCTTTCCGGTGATTATAAAAGAATTAAAATCGATTCCGTGAACGGAATGGCCATAGGAACGCAGGATGTGATGTGTGTTTCTGCCACCGGGGATTCTTTTTTTATTTTTCGTTACGATCTGCACACAGGAAAACCGCTGCCGGGCATCGATACCGATTTCGAGGTCGGAGAAATTGATTGCGATTCCAATGGCAACATTTTCGCGTTGGAAAAAGGATCGACAAAATGGCATGTTTTTTCACCAACCGGACTGGAATTTACCGGCAGTCCATTTGACGGCGGCGATTCGGGAAATGACATTGCGGTTTTGGACAATGCCGGTCTCGTTTTCATCAGCGATCAATCGACCAACAAAGTGCAATGCTGGAAAGGGGCCGTTGAGGGAATTCACGCCAGGTACTGGCGGGCCAAAGACCTGCCTGCGGTTGATATTGGATGGGGGAAGGTTGCAGTAGACAGTACGGATTACGTCTATGTCGCACACAGCAAACGGGGAATCATCACAATTTTTAATCGTGCCGGGGAACCCATTGAACATTTAATCGGCGGCACGCCTTCTTTGAATGCGCCAAAAGATATCGGTGTTACGACATCGGGAGACACACTCTACGTCATGGAACTTGTTGGCCTTGGACCGACAAAATTATCGACGTGGGTACGCAATAAAAGCAACCGCACAAAAAGGTAAATATTTGTCATTTTAATTTTGTTAATTGCGGCTTTGCCACGCTAGGTTTTTGATTTTTTTGTAACTAAAATGGAGCAAGGGAGGTCTTGCAAGGCAAGCTCAAGATCATGAGGAAACAGCCTGTCCCATAGCCCCAAACGGTTGCGCGGGCCGGGCACGACCAGCAAATCGGCTTTGATCTCACGCGCAAACGAGAGCGTAACAGCCCTGTTTTTCTCGTATAATGAACGATAGAGATAATTCTTTCCCCAAAACTCAAAATCCTGTAAATACTTTTTCAACTGTTCGTCGGCACTGTGATAAATTTCTTTTATCACTTGTGTATCATCCGGCATCCGTCTTTTATCCTGCCCGTCGGGAATTTTAAAAGAATGGGTAAAGTAAAGATCTTTTGCATTCCCCAGAAAGGCAAGCTCTGCTGCAACTTTGATAGCAAGAGAAGCTTCCTCATCATATTCAACAGCACAATGAATTCTCTCAAGAGGAGCAGGCTTGACATGAGGTTCGGTAAACAAAAGAACGGAGCATGGTGCTTGTCGAGCCAAAGATCGCGCCACTGAACCGAGATAATATTTGAAAACACCTTCTCTTTTTAATGCCCCCGCAACAATCAAATCGGCGTGATGTTCTTTGGCAGCTTCGACCAAAACATCTGTCGGATTGCCCGAACGCACGATACAAATAGGCGGATGATGTTTAAATTCTGTCCGGTCTATTTCCTCCTCGAGCCGGGAGCGGATCGAAGGCGATTCTTCCCCCACATGGACGATAATTGGCCATGTGCCCAAAAGTTTTAAAAGTCGATGCGCCTCATTCATCACCGCGTGTAACCGTGGAGAAAATGCCGCAGCAACAATGGCACGTTTAAAAACAGGTTTATTTTCAGCGGAATCAGACAAGCAAATATCCTCCAAAGATGTTGGATTCAAAAAAATAATTCATATATTATATCAAATTCCTGAACAATAGCAAGAAATTTTTTATTTTCATTTGACTTTTTTCAGGATTATTTTTGAATTTTTAATAAGCAAAGTAGGCTCCTATGGACAGAGACAAAATCTGGTATTTGAAAAAATTCAATCTTCTTCAAACAATGAATGAAGAAGAAATGGAATCCATGAGTGAATCTGTTCTTGAAGATGAGGTTAAGAAAAAACAGCCCATCTACTTGCAGGGAGATCCAAGCGAAACATTATATTTTCTTAAAAAAGGCATTGTTAAACTCTCACGCCTGGATGAAAGCGGAAAAGAAATCACATTAACATTATTGGAACCCGGCGAAGTATTTGGCGAACTCGGCATTTTTGATGACTCTCCCCGGGAAACCACCGCCGTGGCGCTGGAGGACTGTCTCATTTGTGCGATGAGAAGGGGCGATTTTGAAAAG
>JAADGR010000112.1 GCA_013152225.1 Calditrichota bacterium | reverse complement strand
TTACACATATTTAGATCAAAAAATTAACATTGGTACAAAAGAAAAAATGATTGCCGCGTTAAAAGAAAGGGCACAGAAGATTAATCTGGAAGCATTAGCACGTGATGTAGCGTGTCAACCCCTATGTTTTTGGACTAAAATCAGACCAAAACTGTGGAAAGTTTTGACTCTCTAAAAGCCTTTGGATTCATATCTTTTAAAGAGCCATGAGGTCTTAATTCATCGTACCATTTGCGATAATTCCCCCAACCTTCATAGGCCTGAAAGAAATCTTCATAAACATTTCGATAAACCTCTTCTCGTTTGTAACAACCAAAAAAACTTTCAACATAAGGTTTATCATTCGGTGTCTGAATACCACAAAACTCCAAAGTGATTCCTTGAGATTTAGCAAACACAGCGAAATCCTCGGCGGTAAACTGGCATCCTCGATCAATCCTTAATGTCAAGAATAAGTCCTGAGCTATAGCGCTCAGATAAATTCCACCCCTTTTGCTCAGATAAAATCCCTCCTCTATTTTTAAAATTTATCCAACCAAAAAATAATCAACGATAGATTTTCATATGCCAGCAATGGAGAATATGTTCCATACTTGATGTATGAAAAAACAATCGATTCAAACACAAAAAAGGTGCGTTTGTTGTGGGAGATTTTTCAGGCCTGATAATCGCGTTGGTAATCGACAAAAGTGTTGCAAGCGTTCAGCATGTCGTAAGAAGTATCAAAAGGCGCAGCAACAGAAATGGCGGGAGGCAAATCCCGAGTATTTTCGAGGCCGAAGCGAGTATGTAAAAAAGTGGCGTGAAAGCAATCCAGAGTACCAAAAACAGTGGCGGGCGAAAAAACGCGGTGAGATACAAATGCAGATACCCCCCGTAAGTCCAATCAAGTCAATACCTTTGAAGATACGGGCAGATACCGAAATAAGTGAGATACAAAATTTAGTTCTATCGGTAGTCTATGCGGGAGAAGCACTTTGGATAGACGGACGGGGTGGGGATGCATAGCCCGCGAGATACAATTGTAGATGGTGCGGTATCTGTGAATGTGCAATGATTAAGAAAGAATCATTGGATAAAACAGCAGATATGAGACTGGAAAGGTAAAAAACGTGACTAAAGTTGAAATTCAGCAGATAGACCGACAATTTGAATATTTGCGGTTAAAAGATAAGCGGATAGAGGAAAAGCTGTTGAATCAAATTCTTCATGAAGGTGTTCATGAACCATTGGGGTGTGTGTTCAACAAGAATCGCTGGATACTTATTGATGGGTTTAAACGGCTAAGATGCAGTATTAAATTAAAGATCCATAAACTCAGGGTAATTAATATAGGTCAAAATGATGCCGATGCGTTATTGAATGTTCTGAGGAAATTCACGAGACATCCATTGCATATGATAGAGCAGGCGAGAATAGTTGAATATTTACATGAAAAATCCTCAATGAGCATTAGTGAAATCGCGCGGCATTTGAATCGGAGTCCGGCATGGGTGAGTGTACGGGTGGGGTTAATAGCCCGGATGAGTCCAATTTTACGTGAAGCGGTTTTTAGCGGAAAAATACCTGTGCGAAATGTGATGTATAGCCTCAAGGCTTTTACGCGTGTAAAAGCCAAAGAGGTTGATGAATTTGTTGGTTGTGTGGCTGGTAAAGGTTTAAGTGTGCGTGAAATTGATGAATTGGCCAAAGCCTATTTTCAAAAAGATTCGATGATGAAAGAACAAATCCAAAAGGGACAATTGAGATGGACGTTAAATCAAATCAAGGCGATGCGTCAGGAATCTGAAGAACAGATAGAATCAGCCTCTGAGATAAAGCCATTGCAGTGGTTATTGCAGTCAATGCAGAGGGTAACATATCGTCTGCAGTGTGGAGCAGTTAAGAACAGTAAAACAAGGCATAAATCTCATGTGATAATCAAAACGATATTGAATCTGATGCCGCTGTGTCAAAAAACGTTGGAGGAAATCAATGATTGATTCCCTGCAAAAGAATGCGATTAGAATGTTGTATCAACAAGGGCAGACCATAAAACATATTGCCCGATTGATGAATCTGGATCCAAAAACAGTACACAGGGCAATCTATCAGCAAGATCAAAAACGTATTCGGTCTGACAAGCAAAGTGTTGATGAAGAGCTGTTAAAAAAATTATATCAACAGTGCCGTGGATATCGTCAGCGGATGTGGGAGATTCTTAATGAAGAGTATAAGATTAATATCAGTTATTCAACCTTAACACGATTAATGCGGGAGTTATCCATTGGGCAGAAGAAAAGCCAACGGTGTTTTAAAGTTGAAGACCTTCCCGGGGATGAGATGCAGCAGGATACCTCACCTTATAAAATCAAAATAGGTGGGAGTTACAGAAAAGTCATTTGCAGCGGTCTCTATTTACGTTACAGCAAAATGCGTTATGTTCGATTTTATTTAAGTTTTAACCGGTTCAAGATGAAATCATTTTTTCATGAGGCCTTAACATTTTGGGGGTATAGCGCGAAAAGGTGTATCATTGATAACACAAATTTAGCGGTGTTGCATGGGACGGGATCCAGAGCCGTGTTTCATCCCGGTATGGAGAGTTTCGCAAAGAATTACGGGTTTCATTGGCAAGCGCATGAAATAGGCCATGCTAACCGAAAGGCAGGGACAGAACGTAATTTTTGGACGGTAGAAACAAACTTTTTTCCGGGAAGAAGTTTTAGAAGCTTAGAAGATTTAAACAAACAGGCCTTTCAATGGGCCACAGAGCGTTATGCCCGTCGACCTTTATCAAAAACAAAATTAATTCCTGTTGAATTATTTGAGCATGAGAAAACGTATTTGGGAATATTGCCGGAATATATCCATCCTCCCTATGAAGAAGATCAACGTAAGACTGATCAATACGGCTATATTGAATTTAATGCCAATTATTATTGGGTTCCCGGACATAAGCGGGCAAAAGTTAAAGTTCTGGAATATCCCCATAGCATAACCATTTATCCGCCGGATGCGAAAGAATATACCTATGACAAGAAAAATGAAGATATCCGGGGCGAAAAATGTTCTCCCCAAGGGCAGCCATCAGCGTCGCACCAACCTAATAACCGCAAGAAAACTTACGAAAAAGAAGAACAGTGGTTGCGGTCTTATGATGTTGTCTGTAACGCATACCTGGATTTTATCATAAGCCCTGAAAGCCGAATTGTTCAAAAAGGCAAATTCACCCGCGATCTTTATCTCCTGGCGCAAAAAATGAGTCCGGCGCTCTTTATAAAAACCATCCAACGCGCCCTGAAATATCAATGTTGTCAGATTGCTTCATTGGAACGTATATCCCGAAAACATATGAATGGCCAGTCGGACATCGAAACAACTCAACAGATTACCCATGACTACATTAACAGGCCTACGTATCAAAAGGGCAAATTATCTAAAGAAACCGAATATGAATAGGAATTCATTATGAACAAATCTCTCGTCCATCAACTGCAGGATTTAAAACTCAATCATTTAGCGGATCAACTTCCTGACCTGTTAAAGCAAGCCCGGAAAACAAAACCATCCTATCAACGCTTTATTGAAGATATTATTGAGCGGCAACACGATTACTCTCAGGAACAATCCCGGCAATCCCGCATTAAACGCGCTAATATTCCGCAAGTCTATCTGATGGAAACCTTTCCTTTTAATCAACAGCCCCACTTGGATCGTCGTATGATCATTGAGCTTCATGACTCCTTAAGCTTTGTTGAAGAGAAGGAAGACTTGATTTTCATCGGCCCGACCGGTTGCGGTAAAACAGGCTTGGCCACAGCTCTGCTTATTGAATCGATCAATAAAGGATACCGAGGACGCTTTATTGAATTCAAAGATCTGATCCGGCAATTCAACAATGCTATCGCTGATCATACCCAGGAAAATTTATTACGTCGCCTACAAAGCTATCACACCCTTTTAATCGATGAGATTGGTTATACCCCCTTAGACAGAGAAACCGCTGCTCTTTTTTTTGACCTCCTTAAATCCAGAACCAATCAGCACACAACTATGATTACTACTCAGTTAGGCTTTGACCAGTGGAACTACTTCCTCAAAAACCCCCACATGCGTGCCGCTCTCCTGGACCGTATCACCGTCCGCTGTATCGTCTTTAATATGGATAATTCCGTCAGCATTCGTCCTAAAAATATCAAGTACGCTTCTAAATTAAAAAAATAAAATCAAAACATTCTCAATTCATTATTTGTACTATGCTTGGGTCTTTATATGAAAAGGCCCTTTTTATCTAAGCGAAATGGGGGGAATTTATCTGAGCGCTATAGAGTCCTGAGGAACGTTATCCCCAAATCGTTTGGCTATGGCTTCTTGGAGCGATTTAATAGCTTCCTTTGCCCCGCATCGAATATCCATGTATCCTGATAGAATCTCCTTATCATAAACATCCTCGACAACAAATAAATACATGTTTCCCATTTGGGTCGGCACATATGTTAAATCCGCCTCCCAGCGCACATTGCTCCTAATTGGGCAATAAACGGCAAGTCGACGATTCTTAAGATATCGCCTTTTGATGCTCTTCGGTTGTAAAAGGTTAAGCTCTTCCATATGGGCATACACCTTTTTCTTATTCCAAACTTTTAGATATTTATTTCGTAAATATTTTGTGAGTTTTCTATACCCAAGAGTTAATTCGTATCCCTTTAAATTTAATAAAATCTCTTTAAGTTTAGAATCAAATTTATACCCTCTTTTTTTCTTTCTCGTCGGGCTTGAGGCGTAAAAATAAGTGCTTTTCGTTAACCCAATATATGCCAAGGCGTCTGTTAATTTCATTGTGTTTTTTAATGTATTAATCATTATTCGTTTTAACTCTATCGTGAGAACATCTCCGAAGTTTTTTTTAAAGTATCGATAACACAGGCTTGCTCGCCTATGATCTTCAGAAGACGATCTCGTTCTGC
Organism: Calditrichota bacterium; assembly: GCA_013152225.1. Classification (GTDB taxonomy): domain Bacteria; phylum Zhuqueibacterota; class Zhuqueibacteria; order Residuimicrobiales; family Krinioviventaceae; genus Hydrothermomicrobium. The sequence goes on along the minus strand of JAADGR010000112.1, from coordinate 338 downwards.
AGTAGAGTTATCTTGTCTCTTTTGCTTTCTTTTATCGCTGAAGGTGTCACTGATGGCTTTTAAAGCCTTGTCCCGCCATCGATAGACCAACGAATCGCTAACCCCACGTTCTTTGGCTACTTGTCCTGCGCTTTTTGTGCCTTTTAAAATTTCAAGAATCATTAATCTTTGCTCTGCCTCTGTCCAATTTTGTCTCTTCATTTTTTAACCCTTTTTTGCCCTGTTATTTTCCACAATCTTTAGTCCAATTATAACATGGGGCCAGCGGGGTAGAGCCATTTTTATTTGAAGCATCTCAAAAGGAGCGTATTCTTTTATTTAAAGAGTGGCTGGAAGCT
>JAADGR010000417.1 GCA_013152225.1 Calditrichota bacterium | reverse complement strand
GGATTTATTTTAGCAAATACCATCCTGACACTCTCACCGGCAAACACGCTGTATGGCAAAAATCTCCGGGGATTAGAAACCAACTTTCGCACCCCACCCATGGAGTGTCGACCGTACACCTACTGGTGGTGGCCGGGCAGTGCAGTGACCAGGAAAGAAATCACCTGGGAGCTTGAACAAATGCACGAAAAGGGCTTGGGCGGTGTTTTGATTACCAGTGCCGCGTACAGTGTTTATGAAAAAGGAAATATAGAATACCTTTCCGATGAATACCTTGACATGGTTAAACATGCCATCCAAACTGCCAAATCGCTTAATATGAAAGTATATCTGAATTTTTCCTTGGGCTGGGCTTATGGCGGTTCATGGTTAGCGCAGGAAGATCGGAGTAAGAGCCTTGTTCCGGCCTGGATTGACGTCCACGGCCCTTCCGTTTTCACCGGCAATCTGCCTCTCTTTAAAAAAGCAGCCGACCGTCGTGGTGAAATTCGCGTCGAGGATATTCCAGACACACAAAAGTTAGTTGCTGTTGTGGCCGGAAAAATTATTGATGGTAAAATTGATCAATCGTCGATTATACAACTCACTGCCAGAGTCGAGAAAAACACTTTAAAGTGGCAAGTGCCCGAAGGGAACTGGCGATTGATGGTGTTTTGGCTCAAATATACGGGACAGAGAAATGCGGCAAAGGATGTTGATTTTGGCAAGGATCATTGGACGCTGGATCATTTTAACAAAGCGGCGGTGAAAAGATATTTGAACTATATCGGCGGCAAATTTTATAAAGCCTTTGGGGATGAGTTCGGCAAGACCCTGGAAGCCTTGCACTGTGATAGTTTCGAGCTGGCAAATTTGCCGAACGGCATCTACTGGAGCGATGGCCTGATGCAGGAGTTTCGCAAATTCAAAGGATATGATCTCACCAAATATTTGCCGGCAATATGGTGGGACGCCGGTGAGATAACGCCAAAAATCCGCTATGATGTGAGCGAATTTTTGCACCATATCGGCATAGAAGCTTTTTACAAACCCCTTTTGAGCTGGTGCGAGGAACACAACATAAAAGCCAGCATCCAACCCATCGGCTTTCCCAGCGATGTTTTGGAAACCGCCGGTTTGGCGGACTTGCCGGAAATGGAGATTACCCCCGGCGAAAAAGATGCCGTACCATGGTTCGACACTCGTATTGGCCCGAAAAAATATATTGCCTCGGGTGCTCATCTCTACGGTCGCAATATTGTTGACGTCGAAGCTTACACATACATCCATTGGGAATTGTATCGAACGACGCTGGAAGAACTGAAAATCGCCGGTGATGGTTTTTTACGTTCCGGCGCAAACCATTTTATCAATCACGGTTACAGCTATTCGCCGGAGCGCGATCCGGCGCCGTCGCGGGAAATCCCGTTTGCTGCACGCATTACGCCCACCAATATCTGGTGGAAGTATTATCCATTGCTTGCCAGGTATGTGGCCCGAGGTTCCTACCTCTTGCGCCAGGGAGAATTTTCTCCGGATATCGGCATTTACTCACCGCTTGCCAACCAATGGACGTTGAATGTTCTGAATGCACGAAAATGGACACGCGAATTTTACTGGGGCGAATTAGGCAAACTGCTCATTGCCAATGGCTATGATTTTGATCTGTTGAATGATGACGCCTTGCAGCATTTTGCCCGAATTAAAGACGGCAAAATAAAAATTCGTAATCTCGAATATAAAATTTTGATAATACCGAATATAAAGTCGCTGCCGTTAAAGACACTGAAATTTATTCAAGACTATGTTAGAAAGGGCGGTGTTGCAATCGCTCTGGAAAGAGTGCCGGACAGTTCGGTTGGCCTGGACGACTATGCCCATAAAGATGAACAGGTCAGGAATATTGTTCAGGAAATGTTTAAAAAACCGATCGGGGATAACGGCGCCGGGCCAATGAAATATGGCAAAGGCCAAACCTATTATATCAAATTAGTCATAAATCGCCAGGATGTATTGGATTGGCGCAGCAGCGCATTGGATCCTTTTGTCAACACCTTGCGGGATCATTTGCCGCCGGATTTTGGGATCGATTTTGCCAAAGAAGGGTTGCGCGAAAATAACGGTCTCACTTTTATTCATCGCACGCTAAAAGACACAGACATTTATTTTGTCAGCAATATTCAGAATATTGTCAGCGATATTCCGGTAACTTTTCGCATTAAAGAAAAAATGCCCTGGAAATGGAATCCTTATAATGGGAAAATTTCACAGGTTTTTCAATATCGTGAGAAAGAAAATGGGATCGAAATTCCCATTCGCCTCGCACCTTACGAATCCGCTTTTTTTATTTTCGAAAAGGATCGGGACAAAGATCATGTTGTACAGAGTAATTTCTATGACATTTCCCGAATAAGCAAGGATGAAATAGAGGCGCTGGCAATTGAAAATGGAAATTATCATGTAACGCTGAAAAGGAATAATCGGCAACTCACTCGCTCTATCCACATTTCCGATGTCCCTTCTCCCTATATCGTTTCCGGTGACTGGAAACTCACATTAGAAGGACGCAATTTTGCAAAAACAGATACAACGCTGACCTACCTTTCATCATGGACTGAAACGCCGCGAACCAAACATTTCAGCGGCACGGGCAGGTATGAAATCAACTTTGAATTGCCAAAGGCATATATTGCAAAAGACAAACGGCTGCTGCTTGATCTGGGTAAAATCGGCAATGTGGGCGAAGTGAAGCTGAATGATGTAAATGTCGGGACTGTCTGGATGAGAGGACAAACACTGGATATCACCGATGCAGTCCGGCCTGGAAAGAACCGCATGGTCGTGTTGGTGACCAACACCCTTATAAACAGAGTTTCCGGTTTTAAGGACCCCCCTCCTGTTCCAGAAAAACTTGTGCCTCATTATGGCAGCGGTACAACTCTTTTCTCAGCCAGTTTCCGCGGGCCGATAGGATTCAAGCCATTGCCTGCTTCGGGATTGATGGGGCCGGTGAAAATATCAGCATTGAAGAAAATTAATATTTCTGTAGAGTAAGAATGCCAAGACGACGATCAACAATAAATTTTGCATCAGTTCCTAAAAGCAAACCGGCAAATTTAAAGAAAAGAATAATGATGAAAACTATTTTGACAGGCATGCTCGTAATTTTGGTCAGCATTGCAGGAGTTGATAGCTGCAACGCATCTCAAAATCGCACTGCCTGGTGGCAGCAAGCCCGTTTTGGTATGCTTATCACTTGGGGAGTCTATTCGATTCCCGCCCGCGGTGAATGGTTGATGTATCAGGAGCATATTCCTTTTGAAAAGTATGCACAATTGGCAGAACAATTCGACCCCAAAGATTTCAATCCTGCCCAATGGGTAGCCATGGCCAAAGCTGCGGGCATGAAATACATTGTGATCACCACGCGTCACCATGATGGTTTTTGCCTGTTTGACAGCAAAGTATCGGATTTCACAGCGCCCAAAACCGGTGCCGGGCGCGATCTCATTGCCGAGTTTGCTGATGCCTGTCATGCGGCCGGTATGCGAATGGGATTTTATTACTCCCTTACCGATTGGCGTTTCCCCGGTGTTTTACCTCATGGCACAAGAAAAAATGATGAAACTTATAAAAAACTTGTTGAACAGGCCCACGCACAGGTTCGGGAACTTTTGACGAACTATGGCACTGTGGACATCCTGTGGTATGATATGCTCATGCCCTATGATCCCGTCCTCTGGCGTTCAAAGGAACTCAATGCCATGGCCAGGGAACTCCAGCCGAACATTATTATCAATGATCGCGCCGGTGTGCCGGGTGATTTTGCAACACCGGAAAATGTCGTTAAAGCCCAGCCGGGTCCGTGGGAGTCATGCTATTCCATGAACCGTTCCTGGGGATATGCGCGTTATGACCGTAATTACAAGTCCGTTAATGAAATTTTGCGGCTGCTTGGTTCGTGTGCATCACAAAGCGGCAATTTTCTGCTGAGTGTAGCACCGGATGCAGATGGAAGATTTCCCATCGAAGCCGTCGAAAGACTGCGCAGCATTGGGCAATGGATGCGGGTCAACGGCAAAGCGATTTACGGTGCAGGCCCATCGCCGATTGGTGATCCCAATTTAGGATTAGAGACGCGGGTTGGCGACAAGGTCTATTTTCTCATTCAGCGCTGGCCGGGTTCCACGGCGCCTTTTGCGTGGTGCGGCAGTAAAGTAAAGTCTGCGCGATTGCTCGCAAACGGACAAAAAGCGCAAGTAGAGCAAAAGGGGGACCGCGTCTGGCTGCACGATTTGCCTGAATATCCGGTCGATCCATACCTGAATGTCATTGAACTGACATTCGAGGG
>JAADGR010000284.1 GCA_013152225.1 Calditrichota bacterium | reverse complement strand
AACGAAATCGACCGCCAGGCAAGCAATATTGTGAACAATAATTTGTATCTCATCGACTGGGACGGCAAACCCACGCGTTGGGGGCGCTGGAACCCGGAGTATGTCAACAGCTTTCCCATTCAGGTTGGCGACCGCAAGCTGAACTCACAATTGATCCTCAGTTTTCTGCAGATTGCTTACCATTTCACCGGCAAAGAAATTTATAAAACAAAGGCGTTCGAACTCATCGACAAATACGGCTATTTCAAAAATGCCGTCCGACCCCTGTCCGTCATCGGCGAAGTTAAGGGTAATTTTTTGACCGATGGCTGGAACCATTCCGATGATGAGATGTATTTTCTCAACTATTTCGGCTTGTCGAAATACGCCTTTACTGAGAAGATGAGAAAAAAATACAATCAGGCCATCAAAGATCACTGGCAGCATGAACGCCCGGAAAAAAAAGCGCTGTATAATTTTATCTATGCCACCCTCACCGGGGCCGATGCGTTCGATCTGGACGAATCCATCTGGACGCTGCAAAACTTTCCCATGGATTTGATCGGCTGGACAGTAAGAAACAGTATGCGGAAAGACATTGAAAAAATAAAGCCGAATTTCCGCGGACAGACAATAAAAGATGTATTGCCCCCGGATGAACGCCCCCTGCATTTGCACAACAGCAATGAATTTACCCTGGACGGCGGCGAAGGCGGACGACGGGAATATCCGGGCTACATCTATCTGCTTCCCTATTGGTTGGGGCGGTATACAGGGATTATTGTGCCCGAGAGTAACTGATAAAGTGTGGCTCATATTTTTATTTCCGCCAAGCAAAATACCGAAAGTTAATTCATCCGGTCAGCAGCGATTACACAGCAAAGGCGCTCGCCAATGAAAAGAATTTTATACTTGTACAGTTCTGTTGCCGCACTCGGCGGTTTTTTGTTCGGTTTTGATATGTCCGTTATTTCCGGTACCATCCCTTTCATTACCGACTATTTCCATTTGAGTAATTCACTGCTTGGTTATGCGGTGAGCTCGGCGCTGGTGGGTTGTGTGGTTGGCGCCATTTCTGTGGGCAAACCCGGAGATATTTTTGGTCGACGAAATGTATTAAAGGCAATGGCCGCTCTTTTCTTAATTTCTGCAATAGGGAGTGGAGCCGCCGGATCTTTGACAGTTTTTGTTATTTTTAGATTCATTGGCGGACTGGCCGTTGGCGGCGCTTCAGTCATGTCCCCCATGTATATTTCTGAAATTTCACCGGCGAAAATCAGGGGGCGACTGGTAGCGATAACTCAATTGGCTATCGTTATCGGCGCACTGACGGCATTTTTCTCCAATTATTTGCTGGTCGATCTGGGCACGAACAACTGGCGATGGATGTTTTGGGCTGAAGGGGTTCCGGCGCTGGCCTTTTTCATTTTACTCTTTTCTGTCAGCCCAAGTCCGCGCTGGCTTGTAAAAGTAGATCGAATCGAGGAAGCGCGATCCGTTGTCCGCGCAGTAAATCACGGAGGCAATGTTGGGCAAATTATTAACGATATTATCCAATCCATCAATAAAGAGGCATTTGCTAAAAGTGTGATTCTGTTTAAAAAGCCTTATCTCAGGCTGGTATTGATCGGAATAGCCGTGGGGATGTTTAATCAATTCACAGGAATTAATGTGGTCTTTTACTATGCACCGTCATTATTTAAGGCAGCCGGTTTCGGCAACGAGTCGGCGCTCATGCAAACGGTCATGGTTGGCGCAACGAATCTCATTTTTACCGTAATCGCCATGTCGTTTATCGACAAGCTTGGGCGAAAATTTTTGCTGATAGTTGGCGCCCTCGGAATGCCGATTTTCCTGGGCCTTTTTGCCGCAGCCTTTTTAAAGCAGAGTTTTGCAGGATATCAGGTGCTGATTTATCTGATTGGATTTGTAGCTTTTTTCGCTTCTTCTCAGGGTCTGGTGATATGGGTCATCCTGTCCGAAATGTTTCCGAATAATATTCGTTCCCGCGCCTCGTCGATTGGTACCTTTTCACATTGGTTTTTTAATGCGCTGACATCTTTTTTGTTTCCGATTGCCGCCGGTGCGTTCGGAATCGGATACATATTTATTTTCTATACCATAGCTACATTAGTCAGTCTGCTGTTTTTTATAAAGTTTTTAGATGAGACAAAAGGGAAAACGTTGGAAGAACTGGAGAGGATTGTTTTGAAGTAATATGGCAAAGTACGGTTTTTGAAACCAGAAATATATCCATGAATGAATGATCTTTTGCATAGATAAAATATTAATGAATTTATGCTGAATAGCAACTGCAGGGAAGATTCTGGCTACATCTATATGTTTTCTCAGTGATTAGGTCGATAGACCGGGATTTTTGCCCCTAGAAGCAACCGACAAAATTGGTGTTAGTGAAATTGCTCCTCATCTTGCTAATCCGATAATTCACTTAAAAGCACACGAATTTTTTGTAAAATTTTACCTGGTGTGCTTATTTTCACGTCGATTTTATCAGTGGGATAATAATGTTTTATATTAAAGGTAACCAAATAATCTGCGCCCCACTTTGCTGCTGCGGCGAGGATAGATATATCCTTACTGTGAGCCATCTCTGCAAAATATTTAATTTCAGTATCAAGCGGATCGTCAATAACCAGTAGACTTTTTTGCACAATCTCAATAAAAAATGGCTCTGATTCCGGCAATTTGAGGATTAAATTTCTTGAACACTCTTTATATACTTGATTTGATATAGCACCGTCAATCAGTCCCAATTCACACAGCTGTAGTAAAATAAAACTTGCTCCTGATTGGGAAACTGACCCAGCAATGAGAGCATCTGAATCAAAAAACAGCTTGATAGTCTTGTTCATTTTCTTTGCTCAATGACGCCTTGTATGAGATCATCTAGCGAAATACCATGTTTTTTTCTCAGATTCTCGATTTGGGTTACCAGTTTTGGAAGAACACTTTTTTTCGGGCTGATAAAAATTCCCTCACCCAAATCAACCAAAGTGAGCGGATCATTCTCATCCAAAGTATATTTCTGCCGAATTGATTTCGGAATAGTAATTGATCCTCTTTTTCTCATTTGAATAGTTGTTGACATAAAACATCCTTTCTGAAATTCAGAATTTCAGAAAAAATACTTTTTTTTACGTTAAAAATCAAGGGATAGTTTTTATGAAAAAATATTTTCTGCCCCTCCTGTTAACAATATTCATTGCCCTGGACTGCAATGTATCCAGGTTGCTGCACAAAACAATGAATCCACTCTCTAAAAGTCATCCCCTTCATTCCGTCGATCCATTCATCGGCACAGATTTTTTTGCGCACACTTTTCCCGGTGCGGCGCTGCCGTTTGGCATGGTGCAACTCAGCCCGGACGTCGATGATGTTGGATGGACTTACAGTTCCGGTTACCAATACGCGGATCACTCGATCATGGGATTTAGCCACACCCATTTCAGCGGCACAGGATGGGCCAGTAAGGGCGACATCCTGTTCATGCCGACAGTGGGGGACAGGATTCAAGTCCTGCCCGGTTCAAAAGAAAATCCTGACGAAGGCTACCGATCAAGGTTCAGCCATTCAGAAGAAACAGCATGGCCGGGATATTATGCAGTGCGTTTGTCGGATTACAATATTCGAGCCGAGCTGACCGTTACGCGCCGGGCCGGCTTTCATCGCTATACTTTTCCCAAAGCGGACAATGCTCACATTCTTATTGATCTGGGTCATGCCATAGGGGCAAAGCCATCAGGCAAATCACATATTGAATTTGTGAGCAATACCCGGATTGAAGGCTACAAATTTGGTGCTGGAGTGAAAATCTTTTTTGTGGTGGAATTCAGCAAACCCTTTGCCGCCTCAGGTACGTGGGATTCGCGCAATAAAGCGCCCGAAGCCGGCGGACGAATTTTTCCCTACAAGACGGCAGAATCCGGCCAATCCATCGGCGCTTTTGTGAACTTTCGGACAAAAGAAAACGAATCCATCCTGGTGAAGGTTGGGTTGTCCTACGTCAGCATTGCAGGGGCACGAAACAACTTAAAGGCCGAGATCCCCGGCTGGAATTTTGACCGTGTGCGAAAGGATGCTGAAGAAGCCTGGAACAAGGAACTCGGAAAAATAAAAATCACCGCGGCGTCGAAAGAGCGGAAACAGATTTTTTATACGGCGCTGTATCATGCCCTTGTGGCGCAGCAGATTTCCAACGATGTCGATGGCCGTTATTTGGGCATGGACGGAAAAGTGTACAAAACGGAGGGACATGATTTTTACCCGTCATTTTTCGCCTGGGATACGTTTCGTTCCGAGTACCCGCTGATGACTCTTGTCGAGCCGGAGCA
>JAADGR010000116.1 GCA_013152225.1 Calditrichota bacterium | reverse complement strand
GATAATCGCCAAAGATGGAGTTGATGTATTCGCCGCCAAAGTTTTCCCGCAGTTTAAAGAGGTTCTTTCCTGAGGTACCGTTTTTGCCGGCACCGAGATAAGTGGCATTGTAGATCACAGGATGGGAAAAAGGTGTCGAGTCGACAAAATCAGCCGGAGCGCCGTCATGTTCGCCACAATGATCTCCGGTGCTATCGGCCTGAATGGCAAAGAGGAACTGTAATTTCCCCCGAAAGCCCTGGTCAAAATCAAAGGCATCGTCTTTACAGAAAGCAGCGATGAGGTGATCGCATTTAACGGTACCGCCGAACCACTCAAAGCCATCATCGTTATTGCTCCACACCTCAACATGTGAGACGAGTGTGCCCCGGCCCACTGCGCCGAGTGTGAGGCCGTTGATCTCATTGCCTTCACCGATTTCGGTGCCGCCGTGTCTGATGGAGACGTATCGCAAAACGCCGGAACAATCGTCATCGTCACTACCGCCGTACAGTCCTCTGGACTCGGTGGTGGGGATGCCTTCAATGTTCGTTTCACCGCCGGGAACGTTGATAACCGCGTTTCCAAGCAGGATGACGCCGCCCCACAAACCGCTTTCATTTGCAGCAGGAATGGTGGGATTATTAATGTCGTCATTTTCTGATGTAAAAATAATGGGATTTGTTGCCGTTCCTTCGGCATAGATTTTACCGCCTCGTGCAACAATCAATGCACTGGCATTTTCACCTTGTCCGGGTTTGCCTTTGATGACGGTGCCTGCTTCAATGTTGAGCACGGCCCCGGCATCTACGAAAACGCGACCATCCAAAAGATAGGTTTTGTCCGCCGTCCAGTAAACAGTGGCATTAGCGGGAATGTCCGCATCGGTTACGGTAACAACTTGTGCACCTGCTGTTGTCGGCTGTGCCAGCAAGCCGTATTGTGACAAGGCCGTCCATCCGCTGGCCCAATCGGATGTCCCGAAAGCGCCTTTGTAATTTACGGTATCAAAAAACTCGTCAACCTCTGCAAATGAAGCTGTCGAGGCGAGCAAGATTATAACCGCAAACAGAACAAATTTTTTCATTTCTTTCTCCTTAATAGTGAATTTCGTTAAAAATTGTTGTTGTAAATGTTCAGCCATCCTATCGTCGGAACAGAAATGCAAAAAGTGCGCGTTGCTGCAAAATGCGCGGCTGAACAGCTACTATTATTTCAAAATAAAAAAAGATTGCCCTTTATGTTTGCCTTGCTCACCTCCTTTCAAACCATATTAAAGGCTGTATCCCAGCCCGACTGAAAAGGTTCTTCCTGTTGTGTATTGCTGAAAAATATATTCCTGCCCTTTATAGACTTGCGTCTTTTTAGATTTTGCATCCAAAAGGTTCTTGCCTGAAACTTTGAAACGCAGGTTGTGTGTGATCATTTTGGATAAAGTCAGGTTCAAACTATTCACCGGTTGCTCATAGACGAATGGCTCACCGGTTTTATTGACTGCGGACAGCCTTTCGCCGAAAACATTATAATGCAGGTTTGCACGAAAACCCTTTTCCAAATTATCATAACTCAGGTTGAGGTTGAGTAAAAAGGGGGATTGACCCTCTAACTCGCGTGTGGCTGAAATTTCGGGATTGTTGGCACGCATAAGTTGCAACTGTTCCCTGGAAATGTCAATTTTTGAATTGACCAGGGAAAAATTTGCGCCGAACATGAAATTGCTTAATGCCGGCGTAATGATATCCAGTCTTTTCCTTGCTTCAAACTCCAAACCCTGCACTTGGGCTTTATCGACGTTTTCCCAGGTAATCTCACGGTTGGATGCCTGCACAATAAAGGCATTTTCGATTGGATTGATAAAGTCTTTGTAGAAAAGACTTACTGCATAGATTTCTCCCGGTCTCGAAAACCATTCCCAGCGCAAATCGAAATTGTTAATGAGTGTTCTTTTGAGGGAAGGGTTTCCGATGTGCGTAAAACCGGCGCTGAAATCAAAAGTTGCATAAGGCGCCAGTTCCCTGAAATTCGGTCGTGCCAACGTTCGCGTCGCACTCGCTCGAAGGTTCATGTTCTTTGCCAGAGAGAAAATCAGGTTCGCGGAAGGCAGTAGGTCATTTGTGGCAATCTCGCCGTTTGCTTTTGTCGGGTCCATGCTTGTCAAATGTATGCCTGTCATTTCGTAGCGCGCCCCCCCCACGAACCGTAACCTATCGATCAAAGGCAGGTCGACCATTGCATAGTAGGCCTGTACATTCTGATCGGCGACGTAATCGTTTGACCCTCTGTCGCTTTCCCTGATATAAAGTTTTAATTCGTAACCATAATAGGTGACGCCGTTGATTGTTTGGGAAGTCGAATCCCAGCCAACGTTCTGATAAGAGAAAAACTTGTCCGGGTCACCCTTGTAGGATGAAGCGCCTGAGCCGTAGCCGTAGATAAAACGACGCTCTGAAAAATCCCTGTTTTTTTGATTGTAAAAAGCGCCGAACTTTAAGGTGCCCGAAGAAATGCCCAGAGACTTTAAAGGAACCGAAACGTTTAATGTTGCTTCATCGCTTCTTTCATCCAGGTAACGGAAAAGACGCGTTGGCGCAATATTAGAAAAAGTGCCATAGCGGGTAACCCGGTTCTTGTCCATCATCGCGAACCGGGAAAAGTACCTGACATCCGGTTCATTCTGACTGGATTTCGATTTCGAATATTGCCAGGAAATCTGACTACCCAAAAGATTGTCAAATTGATGCTCTCCGTTTAGCTGCAAAGAATATAAACGGCGTTCGTTGTAGCTGATATTACTGCTTTGGAAAAGGTCATCGATACGATCAAGTAAATCATAGTCGTATTTGCCTTGCAGATAACGGGCTGTGCTTTCTCCGTTGACATTGTAAATAAGATTTAAGCTGAGTATGTTTTTTGGATTTAATTTGTAAGAAGATTTTAGCAATCCACCCCACAAAACGTCGTGTGTGCTTTTGACATCATTCATTTCGAAAATTGGCGTCAGCTTTGTAGCGTTTTTGCTGCCCAGGTTCCAGGCATTATATTGCCCATTGTCATAGGAAGCATAACTGTTGCTATAGGTCAGGCTTGCAATATAGCCAAAGGGCTTGTTCATGATGTTGAACTGATTGCCTATAGAGAGGGAATAGCTTTGATTGAGTGGCGGTTTTATACGGTTCGGCGTCATTTGGGGGCTGAATGCTCGGCTGTAAGCGGCCAGATCGTTCAAAGCAGTCGGGTCGAGAGTGGAAGGAATGGTCGGAGGCGCTGAATGACCGATAAAATTCGGCAGTTTCCGGCTGCCATCGTCCATGCCCAGCCAATCTTTGCTGCCACCAGAATAGCTGATGGGGCCGTCACTTTTAAATGTCGTCTGCGAATTAAAAGAAGATGAAGCGGAAAATTTTACGTTCAGCTTTTCCGGAAAGTCTTTTGTTATAATGTTAACCATTCCGCCGGAAAAATTTCCCGGTTTATCCGGTGTAAAGCTTTTAACGGTAACGATATTGTCGATTAAATTGGAAGGGATAAGATCGATGGACCCGGCGCGTTTATAAGGGTTGGTGCTGGGAAGTTCAGCGCCATTCAATTGTGTGCTTGTGTAACGATCCCCCAATCCGCGAACGTAAACATATTTCCCGTCCACAACAGAAGCGCCGGTAACTTGTTTCATTGCATCTGCTGCGTTTTCGGCACCCGACTGCGAAATCGCTTCCGCACTGATTGCATCACTGACTGCGATCGCCTTTTGTCTGTCTTTGAGTAGCGAGGCCTCTGTGTTTCGTGCTGCTTTGGCTGTGATGACTACTTCTTGCCCCTCGATGACTGCCATGCTCAAAGTAAAATTCAGTTTCTGAACCTGATCTGCTTTGACCTCGATCCCCACGATCTTTTTTTTGCCGAAACCGATAAAAGTTGCAACGATGTTGTACGTACCCGGCTCCAGTCCATAGATGCGGTATGCCCCATCGAGGTCTGTTGCTGCACCGCGAAGCGTTCCTTCGATAACAACGTTGACCCCCGGCAGAGGATCGCCGGTTTCAGCATCGACAACCTTACCGGCGATACTCCCGGTATTTTTTTGACTCAAAAGAATATTGTTGCTGGTAAGAATGACAACAAATACAAACAGGAGTTTTAGATTAAATTGTCCTTTCATTTTAGCCACCTTTTTTTAAGTTTCTGCCATTAAAGATTTGCAAAAGATAGAAAATGAAAGTTAGTTTAGAATAAAGTTAATGTGAAGAAATTGTAAAGAAGTGCCCTCGGTTTTATTTGAATAACATGGCTTGGCGTCTTGATATGGAAAAAAAGGGGGGGATTATTAAATATGACTATGCAGATGTTTCAGCTATTGCAAAAATCATATTGTTAAAAAAAACCTCGCAGA
>JAADGR010000016.1 GCA_013152225.1 Calditrichota bacterium | reverse complement strand
TTTCCAGGCCGGTGAGTTGGTATGTCGGACAGTCAGGAAGACACATCCCGCAATGAATGCAATTAATGATCGTTTCTTCGTTTGGTATTTCGATGCCGCTTGGAAAATTTACCAAAGCGGCTTTTTGATTATTTATCGGATTTGTTTCTGATCCAGTGCTTTTATTGGAGAACAGTCCCATATTTAGTATCTTTCATTTTAGTGTCTTGCGAGTGAGATTGTGTCCTTAAATGGTAATATATTTTTATCAGACCTTATAATCCAAAGCGGAAAAAATAAACGCGAAGGCCGCAGAGAGTTGTATTATTTTTTAATCACATTTTTCTCGGTACTTTAACAGATCGAGTGGTTAACGATCGATCATAACTTTTTTGCCTTTTATCAACAGAAAAAGACAAAATAATTATGGACAAAATGATTGCTTATATAGCTCGGAAACAGCGCCATTAATTTCATCAAGTAATCATTTAATTATTTTGTCCTTAATTATTTTGTCTTTAAATCAAACAACACAAAGTGGCGACGTACTATTCTTACCCACTCCATTTAATATATACCCTTTTTCTCTGCTAAGCTCGGCGTTAAATTTTCTTCCCTTTCTATCACGGCCTTTCCCGTGAGCGGGGCCTGTCCGGGTTAGAGAATTATTTCAGAACTAGGTATCAAATATTTTCCCCGGATTGAGGACATTGTTGGGATCCAGCACCTTTTTTAATTTCTGCATCAATTCTTTTTCGCCGGACGAACTCCATTTCTCCAGATAGCGTTTTTTGGCAAGACCGATGCCGTGCTCCCCCGTCAGCGTGCCGCCAAGATCGAGTGCTTCGCGAAAGATTTCTTCAAAAGCCTGTTCAACGCGTTTCATTTCATCGATGTCGCGCTCATCTGTCAAAGCTGTGGGGTGGAGATTGCCATCTCCGGCATGCCCGAAAACGCCCATCCTGATTTGATATTTTTTTGCAATGCGTTGAATCTTGTCGACCATTGGCGCCAACTGGCTGCGAGGGACAGTTGCATCTTCCAGAATCGTCGTCGGTTTTGCCCTGGCCAGCGCCGCAAAGGCAGAGCGACGTGCGGTTTTCAAATCATTCGCTTCTTTTTCCGTCGATGCTATTTTCACTTCGCTCGCGCCGTTTTTCCTGGCAATGGGAATGATCTGTTCTGTTTCGTCTGCAACCTGGGCGGGATGACCGTCAACCTCGATCAGCAGCAGCGCTCCGATATCTTTAGGAAGGCCGATCCTGGCAAAATCTTCAACACACTGTATGGTCGCCTGGTCTAAAAATTCCAGTGTAGCCGGTATGATATGCGCTGCGATGATGTCGGAAACTGTTTGTGCCGCGTCTGTCATGTGCCGAAAATAAGCCAGCATTGTTTTTTGAGCTTGGGGTTTGGGGATCAGTTTCAAAAGTATCTGCGTGAAAATTGCGATCGTACCTTCGGAACCAACAAGGAAATCCTTTAAATTGTAGCCCGCAACATCCTTGACATTTTTTCCCCCAAGATTAACGACCTCTCCGTTTGCGAGAACGGCTTCAATTCCCATCACATAGTTTTTTGTTACTCCATATTTTAAGCCGCGCAGCCCTCCGGCGTTTTCGGCAACATTGCCGCCAATGGTGCAGATATTCATGCTGCCCGGATCGGGAGGATAAAAAAGACCGACTTTTTCAACTTTGTTGTGCAAGTCGGCTGTTATGACGCCGGGCTCGACAAGAGCCGTTAAATTTTCGCGATCAATTTCAATGATTTTATCCCAATGATTCATCAATAAAATGATGGAATCTTTTGTTGGTATTGAACCGCCGCTTAGCCCTGTTCCTGAACCTCTCGGGATGACTGCAAATTTTTCTTCGTTAGCCAATTGAAGAATTTTTGAAATTTCTTCAACAGAATGGGCCCTTACAGCCGCATCGGGCAATGAATCCAAGACCGGGGTACCGTCATAACTGTAAGCAATTCGGTCTTCCTGAGAACTGTGAACATTATTCTTTCCAACGATAGATTCCAAACGCTTCATAACATTTGTATTAATCATGATTCCTCTGGTGCGTTCTGATTATTGATGAAAGCATAAAATGAATTTATTTTCGCAGAAAAAGTTAAGCCATTTGTTGTTTCAATGCAAGTATAATTACCCGTGAATTTTCTTTTTTATTGCATACCAAATTCAAAATTGTTATATTTTTTTCCTTAAACCGCTCTTTTATTTTAAAAAAGTGCCAGGCCTGTGATAAAAATAAATAATTCGACAATCGAACTGATCCGGGGTGACATTACGGAAATGGAAACCGATGCCATTGTCAATGCCGCGAATGAACATCTTGCGCATGGCGGGGGCGTTGCCGGTGCAATTGTGCGGAAGGGCGGTTCGGTTATTCAAAAAGAAAGTAATGATTGGGTTCGCGAAAAAGGTATCGTGAAAACGGGCAGCGCAGCAATTACAAGTGGTGGAAATCTAAAAGCCGGTTATGTTATCCACGCTGTCGGGCCGATAATGGGTTCCGGCGATGAAGACAATAAATTGAAATCCGCAACAGCTTCTGCTTTGCAGTTGGCCGAAAAACATGCCTTGAAAAGTGTTGCTTTTCCTGCTATCAGTACGGGGATTTTCGGATATCCTGTTGAACGCTGTGCAAAAGTCATGTTGGAATCAGCGATTGAACATGCAAAGAACAATGCTTTGCCTGAGAAAATTATTTTTTGCCTTTGGGACAAGCACGCTTTTGAAATATTTCAGAATACATTAGAAAACATCGCAAAAAGCGATTCGTAAAGTTTCTCACTATAACTATTTTTTTTAAGAGGAGGTCGTCATGAAAAGGCTTTTCATTTTTATCAGCATCATTCTTGTTTTGGCGGGAATTTTAGCATCCTGTAGTAAAAGCAGCGGTGTTAAATTTGTCGTTGGCGACAAGAAAATCGATGTGATGGTCAATGGCAAGTTTTTCACTTCTTTTCTCTACAATCAGGAATTAACAAAACCGGTCCTTTTCCCAGTGATGTCTCCATCCGGTCTTACGATGACAAGAAATTATCCTTTCAAAAAAGTGGAAGGAGAAAGTCAGGATCATCCGCATCATGCGGGAGTATTTTTTACTTATGACAAGGTAAACAAGGATGGATTTTGGAATAATACCACGACACCGCCGCAAATTAAACTCACAAAAGTTGCGCATGTGATTGAGGGACAAAAAGGGACAATAACGGCAACGATGGATTGGGATGGCGTTAGCGGAAAAACGCTTTTGCAGGAAGACCGGACAATGGTTTTTATCCCCGGTATAGATCAAACAACAATTGATTTTACGATGAAGCTCACCGCAAAGGATACAACTGTTGTTTTTCATGATACCAAAGAAGGCATGTTTGCCATTCGCGTTGCTCCATGGTTGAAGGAAAAAGGGCATTCGGGAAAATATCTCAGTTCAAACGGCGATGAGACGGAGAAAAATGTTTGGGGACGACGTGCGAAATGGGTACGGTTGCAGGGTAATGACAACGGCAAAGTTGCCGGAATTATCATTATGAATCATCCCGAAAGCACAAATTATCCCACCTATTGGCATGCCCGTGGTTATGGCTTGTTTGCAGCGAATCCACTGGGACAATCGGTTTTTCAGAAATCGCGCAATGAAAAAGAGGTAAAAGAATACAATCTCACGTTGCAGCCGGGACAAAGCGCATTGTTTAAATTCCGAATGATTGTTTATGAAGGCAATCTAACAAAAGATCAAACCGATCAGGAATTTGCACAATATGCCGCCACAAAATAATACATGATTTACACGAGCGCTGCCAGTCAGCGCTCTTTTTCTATCTAAACGGAAGAAATGATGAATTTGTATTTCAGGAAAAGTATCCTGTTTATAGCTGTCTGTTTGATCGTTCAACTGTCGGGTCATTATAGCACGGCAACAGCAAAGGAACGCGCCATACCTAAAGGCTTTATCTCGCTCTTTAACGGGCAAGATTTTAGTGGCTGGAACATTCAGCCTGACTTGGGCGCGTGGATGGTCAGGGACAGCGTCATTTTCTGCAAGGGTAAACCGGGATCACCCTATGCCATTTTAACCGAAAAAAAATATGAAAATTTTGAGATCTTTGTTGATTTTAAAATGAGCAGGAATTGCAATAGCGGGATTTTTATCCATACCCCGGAATATGGAAGAGAGTCCCGGGTTGGATTTGAACTGCAAATTCTTGATAGCTATGGCAAAAAGACAGACAGGCAATCGTGCGGTTCCATCTACAGTGTGATTGCCCCGTCTGTAAATGCGGTTAAACGCGCTAACGAATGGAATACCTATCACGTCAAATTCAACTGGCCTCGCTGCGAGATATGGCTGAATGGCAAAAAGATACAGGATGTTAACTTTTGGA
>JAADGR010000171.1 GCA_013152225.1 Calditrichota bacterium | reverse complement strand
GAAGGAATTTCTTGCCGAAGCAGTGTATGACGGGACGCTGAAAGATTTCCTGACGGGATGGTTTCCTTCTCGTCCGCGGACTTGGCCGGACAAATGATAGTCACATTTTATTAGGAACTTGAACTAAACCGGGGAATGAATCGTGACAATACTTGACTATTCAATCATCATTACGTACTTGATGGGTGTGGTGCTTGTCGGCATTCTGGTTCAGCGCCGCGCTCAAGCCGGCATCGACGCGTACTTTCTCGGCAATCGTAAATTGCCGTGGTGGGCGCTGGGGGCCTCGGGCATGGCTTCAAATCTGGATGTAAGCGGCACCATGATTAACACCGCTTTTATTTTTGCACTTGGCGCCAGCGGGTTTTTCATCGAACTGCGCGGCGGTGTCACCCTCATCATGGCTTTCCTCATGGTTTTTATGGGGAAATGGAATCGTCGCGCTCAAGTGATGACGATGGCGGAGTGGATGCATTTCCGATTTGGCAAGGGCCTGCAGGGAGATGTGGCCAGAATTATTGCAGCTATTTCTTCGATCATTTTGACCATTGCCATGATCACCTATTTTGCCATTGGTTCCGGGAAATTTATCGGCGAGTTTCTCGGTATCCCCGCCTTCTGGGGCATGTCCTCTCAATTCTGGGCAGCAACACTGATGATTTTTCTGGCCATGATATACACAGTCACGAGCGGTTTGTATGGCGTCGTCTGGACCGACGTCTTTCAGGGCATTCTCATTTTTGGAACCATCATCTACGTCTGCATTTTATCGCTGACAAAATTTTCCCTGCCGGATTCTTTTATGGTTTCTATCCCCTTGCGTGACGGCACGTTTCAAACTGTTCAGACGACACTAAGGGCCTGGACTTCTGTTATACCTAAATGGCATTTGAATTTGCCTGCCGAAAGTTCATACTCTATTTATAATCTTTTTGGCATCGCCATTCTGTTTTATCTTTTCAAAGTGGTTTTGGAGGGCAGCGGCGGTACGGGAAGCTATATGTTGCAGCGTTATCTGGCAGCCCGCAGCGATCGCGAAACCGGTTTGCTTTCGTTGTTCTGGACTTTTCTGCTGGCATTCCGTTGGCCGTTCATTGCGGCCATTGCGATTATGGGTGTTTCCATGGGCGTGCACGGTAATGTCATCAGTGACCCGGAAAAAGTTTTACCTATAGTTGTCAATGATTTGGTACCCATGGGATTGAAGGGCATGCTCATCGCCGGGCTGATGGCTGCGGCCATGTCTACATTTGATTCGACCGTGAATGCCGGTGCCGCGTATTGGGTGAAGGATATTTACCAGGCCTACCTAAAGCCGGATGCAAGCAAAAAACAACTTATGCGCCACAGCCGCGGGGCATCAATTATTATTGTGTTGGCCGGGTTGTTCTTTACGGTTTTTATTAAAAATATCAACGAAATCTGGGGATGGATTACTATGAGTATTGGTGCAGGATTGTTTATTCCGCTCGTCGGACGTTGGTACTGGTGGCGGCTCAATGGGTGGGGATTTGCAATCGGTACTGTCGTGGGTATGATTGCCGGGGTTTTGCAAAAGCTGCTTTTCCCCAATGCGCCGGAATATATCTCATTTGTGTTTGCCAGTGCTCTTTCTCTGATTGGAATGGTTATCGGTACATATCTCGCTCCGGCAACCGAAAAATCGGTGCTGGAGGAGTTTTATAAACGCACGCGTCCTTTCGGATTTTGGGGATCGATTAAGAATGTTTTACCCGCAACAACACAAAATGCAGTTAACATCGAAAATAAGCGCGATAGAATCTCGCTTCTGTTTGCTGTCCCTTGGCAGGTGGTGCTTTTTCTTACGATGATGATGATCATTATGCGGCGCTGGGATGAATTTGCCTGGCTGCTGACCTTGCTCGTTTTTCTTTCAGTCGGATTGTATTATTCCTGGTATCGCCATCTTTCTGCAAAAGTGAACATTAATGAAGGAGGTTCGACAGCGGAGTGATTCGTCTGTTTCGACAAATTTTGTTTGTTTGCATTGGAATGGTTTTTCTGATTTCCTGTTCCGGAAGAAATCCAAAAAGCATTATTGTCTGGCATTCTTTACGGCCCCTCGAACGCCGGGTATTGCGCAATGCGCTCGATGAATTTGCCGGAAAATATCCGCAGTGGGATTTCAGCGAATTGTTCTACGCACCGGAAACAGCACGAACAAATTTTATTATTTCAGCACTCGGCGGCAGCGGCCCGACGCTTTTCTGGGGCGCCAATGACAATATCGGCCCCTTGGCAGAATTGGGTGTTATTCAACCGCTCGAAAATATGCTGCAGCAATCTTTTATCGACAGCTTTATAACAAAACCCATCGCTGCAAACACCTGGCTGAATGGGCACCTTTATCAGATCGCAGATCGCGTCGGAAATCATCTTTGCCTGGTTTACAATAAAGCGCTCGTACCCCGGCCGCCGCAAAGCATGAACGAGTTGATCAAAATTGGAAAACCGCTCACACGAGATGACGACGGCGATGGCCGGCCCGACCACTATGCACTGGTTTGGAATTACACCGAACCTTTTTTCGCTGTTCCGTTTATCGGCGGCTTTGGCGGCTGGATTGTTGATGAGAATCTTCGCCCCACTTTGGATACCAAACCGGTAATTAATGCAGCACAATTTATCTACGATCTTGCACACAAATACGGGATCATTCCCATCGAGTGTGATTATGAAATAGCCAATGCCCTGTTCAAAGACGGTTCGGCGGCAATGATCATAAACGGCAGTTGGTCGTGGGGAACTTATATTGAAAACGGCATCGATATCGGTATTGCCAGAATTCCCAAAATCGATGCAACAGGTCTGTGGCCGACACCGGTTGTTTCACCGTTGGGTTACTCGTTGAATGTGAATGCGAAAGGTGAGAAACAAAAGATCGCTCTGGAATTGTTACGATTCCTCACCTCCTCCAAAGTTGAACTGCGTTTTACCAAAGTTTCAGGCTCCATTCCGTCGCGAGTTGATGCTTTTGCAGACCCACAGGTGCGCGATAATCCACTCGTCAGTGCTTCGCTGAACCAGTTGATAGTGGGGAAAGTTTTGCCGCCGATAACGGAGATGCGTTGGATTTGGGATGCCATGCGGCCGAGTTACCAGGGGATTTTTACCGGACGTGTTACACCGCAGCAAGCAGCAAAAGACATGCAGGCATTGGCTCTGAAATTGATAAAAGAAAATCGGGAATGATATGGGAAATTCCAAACTAAACCGGTTGGCGTATTTGTACACCATGCCCGCCTTAATCGTCATGGCCCTGGTGGTGCTGTACCCGTTCATCTATAACGTGGTCATTTCATTTTCCAACATGAACCTGACCCATTTCCGCGACTGGCGATTAATCGGGCTGAAAAACTATATGACCGTTATCAGTGACAAATCATTCTGGTATTTTTTTTATAAAACCGTATTGTGGACCGGGCTCAATTTATTTTTTCATGTCACCATCGGTGTCACCCTTGCTCTTATTTTAAATAAAAATATAAAGGGAAAAACATTTTTTCGCACGCTATTGATTTTGCCCTGGGCTGTACCGCAATACATTACCGCGCTGACGTGGCGCGGCATGTTCAATTCGCAATACGGAGCCATCAGTATCATGCTGCAGAGGTGGTTCGGCATCAGCATACCCTGGCTAACTACGGAATGGGGCGCGTTCGCTGCTTGCTTAATAACGAATATTTGGCTCGGATTTCCATTCATGATGGTCATTGCGCTGGGCGGCCTGCAAAGTATACCGGATGAACTGTACGAAGCCGCCGAAATCGACGGTTCTTCGTGGTATCACAAGTTGAAAAACATCACCATCCCGCTGCTCAAGCCGGTCATGATTCCTGCAATTACTCTTGGCGTCATTTGGACTTTTAACAATTTCAATGTCGTTTGGCTCGTCAGCAACGGCGGCGAACCCTCGGACAAAACGCACATTTTGGTTTCCTGGGTTTACAAAACCGGGTTTACTTACTTTCGTCTCGGCTACGCTGCGGCATTTTCAATGATCATTTTTTCTATTCTTTTGATCTTTGGCTGGAATTTTATCAAAAGAACAAAAGCGACGGAAGCGGTATATTGACAAGCTCTTTAGGAAAATGTTATAATATAGTTGAAATAAAGATTTCCGGTAAGTATATTCAAAGTGTTTAGATTCTGATATAGATGTCATTGTTGTGTCAAACGTTTTTGGTGATATGCCTTTTGTAAAAAGAATGTCATTTCTATTAAAAAAGATAAAAAATACTTCTTTAATCGTAATTGACGCTTTGAAATATGGCGAATCCATCGTTCCTTAGAGACCTTTATGAGAAAACCCAGAGAACTATCAGCAGGGGGCAGGGCGCTCGGCTATCTTGTCCTCTCTTTCTTTTCTTTATTTGCGATTTATCCGATT
>JAADGR010000302.1 GCA_013152225.1 Calditrichota bacterium | reverse complement strand
AGCGGCAAAACGGAAAAGGATTTACAGCAAGCTGTTTTGGAGTTTCAGCCGGATCTGATGGTTATCGAGTCCGTCACCGCAAGCTGGCATTCGGATTTGGAGATCGCCGGGAATCTGAAGAATCTGCTGCCGCGAGCAAAAATTTGCATGGCCGGAACGCACGTAACAGCACTGTGGAAGGAATCCATGCAACAACAGCCGGCCGTTGATTTTGTTGCCATCGGTGAATATGATTATACCATCCGGGACATTGCCCAGGAATTGGAAAAGGAAAAATCAAATTTTGCCGCCGTTCAGGGCATCGCATACAAAACAAACGGAACTCCTGCGCGCACACAAGACAGGCCGCTCATTCAGGATGTGGATCAATTGCCATGGATTGCGCCGATCTATAAAAGATTTCTGAATCCTTCAGATTACTATTTCAATCTTTCTTACCATCCTATGGTCATGCTCATCGGCGGTCGTGGCTGCAATTCCATGTGCTTTTATTGTGTTTATCCGCAGGTGGTGCACGGGCATCGCTACCGCCACCGCAGCCCGGAGCACATTGTCGGCGAAATGCTCTGGGTACAGGAAAACATGCCCGAGATTAAAGAGATCACTTTTGAGGACGACAATTTTGGCGCGGATCGCAAGTTTGCCCGACGATTTGCAGAACTGGTCAGGGAAAAGAATGTCAAGCTGCCTTTCTTTGCCAATCTGCGCACAACCGTGGATTTTGAAACACTGAAAGCGCTGAAGGATGCCGGATTGAGAAATTGCGCCGTTGGTTTTGAATCCGGCGATGATATTATTCTGCGCAACATGCGCAAAGGACAAAACCGAAGCATTCAGGAAAAATTTGTAGACAATGCCCACGAGTTGGGGATGCTGGTGCATGGCTGCTTCATGGTCGGATTTCCGGGCGAGACCAGGGAGTCCATGCAAAAGACGCTCGACCTAGCTTTCAAAGTCGGCCCTGACAGCGCCCAGTTCTATCCGGTCATGCCCTACCCCGGTACGGGCGCTTATGCTTATTACAAGGAAAACGGCTATCTTGCCACGGATAATTTTCGCGAATGGCTGACCGACGAGGGTGGCCACCGCTGTGTGATCAATTTACCGGGATTGTCTCCGGAGGATCTGGAACAGTTTTGCGAACAAGCATTCAAAAAATTTCATTTCCGCCCAAAATACATTTTTTACAAATTGAAACAGGCCATTGTACATCCCAAAGAAGGGTGGCGCTCGTTTGTTGCCGGTCTCTATTTTGTAATCTACTCCCTCACCAACAAGCGCAAAAAACAGGAACCTTTTCACGTTGAACATATTTCCCAGCCGGAAAACTGGCACACCTATATCAAAGTGCCCAGGGGAAGAATGGAAAGAATCAAAAAAGGTGTTGAACCTTAAAGTCCATCGAATGAGGAGCCGGAACCGGCTCTTATATGTAGCTATTCAGCTATGCATTTTATAGCAATGCGAGCTCGTGTCATTCCGGTTCCGACGATAGGAGGATACCGGAATCTCCCTGCTAAACGTGGAGATTCCGGTACCACAGGCACTTCCTTCGGTCGCATTTCGCTCCGCTACAGCCGGAATGACTCATCCAAGCAGCGTTATAAAATCATTCAAATTTTTCACCCATAACTGATTTGTTACCCCGCGGTAATTTTTCCGGTTGCCCGTCTCCGGATTTCGGTCCCCAAACAAACGCACTATCTTTTTCAATCAATAATTACGCCGGGCGCTATTTTTCATAACGATGAAGCACCGGTTAAATGGAAGCATTACATTCAAAAGAATACGGATTTTTTTTAAAGCCAATAAAAGTAACCTTTTGTCATACGGAAAAATTTTGCCAAAGACTCTATAATTGCGAAATGACCTTTCTAAATCCTATCATGTTTTAAAGCTATCAAACGAAGCTTGCCAAATCCCCCTTTGAAGGGGGACGGTTTCGCCGCAGGCGAAACCAGGGGGATGTAAAAATCTGTCCTAATGGTAGAATAGCGTATTTTAACATCCCCCGGATGCCGACTACGTCGTCATCGTCCCCCTTCAAAGGGGGATTTTAAAAGCATGTCATCGCGAGGAGCGGAGCGAGAGTCTACCCCGAATTATCGGAGAAGCGATCTTTTAAAAACTGCACTTTAGCCGACACCCAGATTGCTTCGTTTCGCTCGCAATGATATTTTGGGACTTTCGAGTTTCTCATTAATGGAGGTTTGATAAAATAAAATCCAATCCCATAGTTTCAGAAATCAGGATCGAGTTGTTGCCAAGCCATTACGTATAATTGAACAAAAACAACCTTTATCAGCAAATTTTTAATATATCGCCGGAATCTTCATTCCTCCCACGCCACCTCCCGGCAACCAGCCTCACAAAAAAAGTGTTTTCGATTTCCCAACTTCTTGTTATATTTGTATCCACATCTTGTAATTTCTGAAAAAACGAAAAGGAGTATAAATTGAAAATTGCTTTCGTTACCGGCGGCGGTGACTGTGCCGGCATAAATTCCGCATTGGCGCGTGCCGTTCTTCATGGCGCCCGAAAATATAATGATACATTTGTCGGCGTTCGCAAGGCTTTTGAAGGACTGGCTGCCGATAACATTGACGATTACGTGCTGGACCTGGACACCAAAGATGCACTGGAAATCTTCGATTCACCAAGCACCATCCTCGGCTCGTCGCGATTTGCACCATTCAGTGAAAAGAACAACAGTTGGGCGCCACAAAAAATCCTGGATAATATGAAGAAATTGGGCATTGATGCCATCATCGCCACCGGCGGAAATGATACAGTCAGTTCGGCGCTTGGTGTACATGGCATCAATTTTCCGATCATTGCCATTCCCAAAAGCATTGATAATGATATTAGCGGTACGGACTGGATGCTGGGCGCCAGCACGGCCATAGATTTCGCGACAAAAGCTTTCAAAAGTACATCGGTTTCCGCGCAAACCCATGCGCGAATTTCCATCAATGAAGTCATGGGACGGAAAGCGGGTTGGCTGGCTTTTTATTCCGGCGTTGCCAGCGGTGCCGACATTATCCTTGTGCCGGAAAAATCATTTTCACTAAAAGAACTTGTTGAGCAAATAAAAAAGCTTGAAGATAAAAATGGTTTTGTGGATCTGGTTGCATCGGAAGGGATTAATTTTAATCCAAGCGATGCTGTGTATCAAAAAGCAGCTTCGGCTAATGCGCCGGATAAAATATTACATGCGATGTTAACGGAAGCACCGGAATTCGATCCCCACGGAAATATAAAACTCGGCGGTGCGGGAATAATCCTGCAGCACCTTTTGGCAATGGAACTCGGCGTTAGTTTGAGCCGTGTACGCCAGTCCAACATCGGTTTCGCTTTGCGCGGCTTGCGTCCAAACGCATTCGACATTAACCTGGGCCAACGATTCGGCAGGAAAGCGATCGAGTTGCTGCACAACGGCGAAACAGGATTGATGGTTGGAATACGCGGAATGAAAGTTGTAAACGTTCCCATGGCGGAAGCGTTGCCGCAATTCACTCTCGACGCCATGGATGAAGAGGAATTGCGTGATTTGGGTGTCTTTTTTTGAGCATTGGATTCAAGGCTAAAAAACCTAATAACTGTTTAGCCCTACAGTGTCATTCCGGCTGGAGCGGAATGCCGGAATCTCCTCATTTAGCAATGGGATTTTATCTGCGAAAGGGAACCAATGGATTTTAAAGAAAAAATTGTTCTTGGCAGAACCAATTTACGGGTAAACCGGCTTGGCATTTCTTCCAGTTTTGGCGCGCCTGCCGCAGCTTTTGAAGAAGCTTTTGAAAAGGGCTGCAATTATTTTACGTGGGGGACGTTCATCAAAGGTCGTTCTTCTGAAATGAAAAATTTCATCAGGACAATCGCCCGGAATGGCCAAAGGGATAAACTGGTTTTGGCGATGTTTAGCTATGCCCACAATGCTTTTCTTACCGAATCTTTCCTCGTCCGCGGATTAAAGGCGCTGGGCATTGAATATACGGATATTCTCCTTCTGGGCTATTTCCCCAAACGTCCTCCCCAGCGGGTCATAGACGGCGCCATGAAACTGAAAGAAAAAGGTCTTGTCCGTTTTGTGGGAGTATCCAGCCATAACCGCAAAGTGTTTCCCAAACTTGCAAAAGAAAATCTTTTTGACATCTTTCACCTGCGCTACAGCGCGGCGCATCGGGGGGCGGAAACAGATATTTTCCCGTATATCAAAGGAGAAAACAGGCCGGGAATTGTTTCTTTCACCGCAACCCGATGGAAACAATTGCTGAAGCAAAAAAAGATGCCCGAAAACGAAACTGCACCAACTGCCGTCGACTGCTATCGTTTCGTTTTAACCCACCCTGCTGTGGATATCTGTATGATGGGTGCAAAGAACATTGAACAGATGCGGCAGAATCTGGCGGTTCTTGA
>JAADGR010000166.1 GCA_013152225.1 Calditrichota bacterium | reverse complement strand
AGAAAGCTTTTGCCGGCCAGATTGAAAAGTAACGCCGACAAAGAGTGGACTTTTTTCCGTATAATGCAAGTGCTTGTTCTGGCTTTGGTTTTGCTTGCTCTTTCCCTGTATGGGAAATATTTTGATCCGACAATTACCCTGCAAATGTGTTTACAAAATCCGCAAAAATATGATGGGGCGCTCATCGAGATTGGCACCGAGACGACAGTGCGGGAAATATTGGCCGATGGGTTTACGATTGAACAAATGGGCAAGGTCGTTAAAGTTGCGGGCAAAACTGAAAATGTTTCTCCCAATGAATTCGTGAGTCTCCAGGTCGTTTTTCACAAGGGGCCGTGGCTTGAGTTGAAGAAAAGCCATATCGCAAAATATCGAAGGTTAAAGATTGCGGTATCCGTCATTCCCGCCCTGTTCATTTTTTGCCTCTTTTTTCGCGAATACACCTTTTGTTTTAAAGGATTCGAATTTATTGAGCGTCGCTCATGCCGGACCTGATCACCCACACTGCTGCCGCATATTTTATAATGCGGCCGGGAAAATTTGCTCGTTTCCGAGTCGCTTTTTATGTGGGAACGATTTTGCCGGATATTTTATCCAGGCCATTTTACATTCTCAAACCCGAACTATACCGCTACACCATCGCCATCCATACGCCGGTTTTTATTGTTCTGTTTTGTTTTCTTTTTGCGGAATTTTTCAACCGGGAAATCAGAAAAGATGTTCGCAACTTTCTTTTGCTGGGTGCAGCGTTGCATTTTTTTCTCGATTTGTTCCAGCGGCATTTACTGACCGGATATTTATGGTTCTTTCCGTTTTCGTACAAGTCTTTTGAAATCGGATTATACTGGCCGGAAACGCCATTGTATTTCATCCCTCTCTGGGTGGGAATTATTTTCGTTATCGAAGGTATGCGCTATTTTCGACAACGACGTGGTTTTGAGAAACTCCCCGGTTCGCGTAGCTTATGAAATTTGATGCGTTTCAAACCGCTTAATTGGATGTTACTTTTTTGTTTATTTTTGCAAGTAGTTTCACAGCAGCTTTTTTCTTTTTTTGCGCCCGCTTTGCCACTTCTTCGTCTGCTTTTAATGCGATGGCTTTCTCACACTCGATCTTGGCTGCCTGATATTTTTCCATCTTTGCATAACATTGCCCCAGTTTGTAATGCAACAGGATTTCGTTGTAATGATTGTTGAAAGACTGGGATGTAACCGAATCGAGAATTTTATGATATGTTTGGGATGCATTTTCATAATTGCCATTGCGAAACTGGGCATCCCCAAGAGGCCAGAGGAAAAATCGGCTGTCCGGGAAACGGGCCAATCCCGCTCGAGCGCATTCAATCGCTTTGCGATAATTTTTTTCCTCAATATAAATCCAGGCCAGGTTTGAAAGAGCCGCCCATCTGGAATAAATGCCGCATTCGCTTACTCGTTCGATCTTATCCAGTCCCTCTTTTCTTCTGTCCGGGAAAAATGGGAGCCAGGAGAATTTTTTGGTTAACCGGCTGCGCCAATATTGATAGCTGCCGATGCCAAGATAAGCGTCGCAAAATGTCGAATCTATCTTGTTCACCTTTTTTAATTCTTTTATAGAAATAATAGCTGTTCTGATAGCCGCCGGATATTTTTTGTCACGAGCAAGTTGAAAACTTTTATAGGCAAGCGCACCGCCATAGAAAAATTGCAGATTCGCATCTGATTTGGTTTTTTCTAATTTATGGCGTGCGATTTTAATGGCATTATCAATTTCATCATAAAAATTTGCTTCCCATTCCTTTGTCTCAAAATCCATCATCATAGACTGCCACAAAGCGGCGAGAAAAAATGAACCCGCCGGTGATGAAGGGTATGATGTTTTTAGCGTTGTGAAATGTTCTATCGCTTCTTCATATTTTTCGCTGATGCTGAGATCAATTCCCGTGCGGATTTCGTCAAGAGACGGTCGTGCGAAGCTTTTGCTCGAAAGGTGGGAGGCCGTAACGAAAATAATTAAAAATGCCAGGCGAAAATATCTGTTCATATTTGCCTTTTATAAAAAAAAAGCCTGTCACAAAAGTGACAGGCTAAAGAAAATAAAATTATTGTATTATTTTTATTCTAAAATGAAATTTCTGGGATCAACCCGTTTTCCATGTACAAGGACTTCATAGTGCAAATGTGGTGCGGTTGATCGCCCTGTGTCCCCGACTTTGCCGATAACAGTATAGCGTCGAATCCATTCCCCTTTTTTGACAAGCACTTTTTGCAAATGTGCATAGTGGGTTCTGTAACCGTTTCCATGATCTATAGTAATTTGTTTTCCATACCCATGGTTGGGTTTGTATCTTGTAGTGACGTTAACAACCCTGCCGTCGGCAGTGGCGTACAAGTCTGTTCCCCTGGGAGCTGAAATGTCAATCCCATAATGAAACTTGAATTTATCGAGAAAAGGATCCATGCGATAGCCGAATCCATCGGTTACTCTGCCGCCAATAACCGGCCATACCGAAGGTGTGCGTTTTAATGCATTCAGATCGTTGCGGTATTTTTTCAGTATTTCTTCACGGCTCTCACTGGTAAACTGGACTCGCTGTTCCAGGTTGTCGATTAATTGTTGAACTCGGTTCGCCTTCTCACGAACATCTTCGTCGAGAGCAGAGGATGTGAATGTCTCTTCGGAAAGACCTCCAACACCGAATTTGCGAATATCTCCTTCTACTGCCGGCATATCAACAAAGACCCGTAAATCGTTATCTTCAGTTTCCAGGGATTTCACCTTTTTGTTGATATAATCGACTTTGTCTTCCATCGTAGTCAGACGATCTTTTAGCTGCAAGTTCGCTTTTGTGAGGTGGATGATTTTATTGTCGTGAAAAAAGCTTGTAAAAGCTTTTAACGTGAAAAAAGTTAACGCCAATAAAATGATAAAACTTGAAAATGTTGCCCCAATAATTGTTTTCCAACCCAAACTAATCTGCTTAACCTCTGAATTTCCGTAGGAAAAGTAAATAAGCTTAAACTGTTTGCCTTGCATTTTCTGTCCTTTGAGTTGTAATAATTTGCTGCTATACCATTATATTGAAGCATTTCCACAAGTTCAATACCAATTTGGAAGGACTTGCACGAGGGTAGGCATTTTTTCATCTGAAATATAAAAACTTCTTGATAGACTGTCAAGTAAAAAATTTCACGAAACAGATAAATAATTTCAATTGTGTAATTTGTTTATTAGCCCAGATATTTTCGCAGCGTTTTGCTTCTCGATGCGTGCCGAAGCCGTCTGAGCGCTTTTTCTTTAATTTGTCGAACGCGTTCTCTTGTCAGATGGAACCTTTCGCCTATCTCCTCCAAAGTCATTGTATTTTCTTCATCCAAGCCAAAATAAAGACTTAAAACTTGTGCTTCCCTTTTATCGAGGCTGGAAAGCGTGCGCTTTATTTCAATCCTGAGAGATTCATCGATAAGGTTGTCGTCCGGAGCAGGATGTTCATTATTCTTCAGAATGTCAACCAGCCGATTTTCTTCCTCTTGATTGAATGGCGCATCGAGTGACAAATGAGTTGTAGAAGTCCGCAAAGTCGCGAAAACTTCCGAAGGAGTCATGTGAAGTTCTTCAGCAATTTCTGTTGCTGAAGGTTCACGTTTATATTCCTGTTCAAAAGTGGCAAGGATTTTTTCTATTTTGTTCAAAGCACCAATTCGATTGAGTGGAAGACGAACGATGCGTGATTGTTCTGCCAGAGACTGCAAAATAGATTGCCGAATCCACCATACAGCATAGGAGATAAATTTGAAACCGCGCGTTTCATCAAAACGGGTTGCCGCTTTGATGAGCCCGAGATTACCGGCGTTGATCAAATCTCCTAGTGAGAGTCCCTGATTTTGATACTGCTTTGCCACACTAACGACAAATCGAAGATTTGCTTTTGTTAGTTTCTCCAGAGCAGTATCGTCGCCGCTTTTTATCTGCTTTGCAAGTTCAATTTCGTCCTCAGGCGACAAAAGAGGAACTTCACTTATCTCTCGAAGATATTGATCCAGTGAATCTTCAATGTGCATTCGTGTTGTGAATGATCCTTTTCCTGCCAACCTGTGTCTCCATCCTTCACCCATACCATAAAAAGGAAGCTAACATTAAAAATTTAGAAATATTTTGTAGAATGTCAACAAAAGAATTTACTTGTAAATTAGAAAAAGATAAAGAATTACCTTTATAAAAAAATGTTGAACTAAGCCACTATACCTGGAAAAAGTTATCGCAGAAACATCTAAATGTTGTATATATGTGCTTGCAAATGACCGGCAAAAATATTTTCAATTCAATAAAAAAAAATTGTAATACATCACTTACGCGTGGAAGAACATCTAATACTGTACAAAGCTGCTTTATCCACTCGTGTCTGAGGTTTTACAAAAAATTACAATTTCAAGTTGGTGTTATTGCAATTATTTTGCCATGTTTTAGCGCAAAAAAAATATCGGCAAGGACAAAATGTATTATTGAGCGCGCAAAAGAAGGCCGGTTTACCTGAAAGAATGTCCTGTAAAATGATTACGAGTTTTGGTATCGCGCTTTTTATTTCCTTTCGTGCTATCTTAAGTGCTTGGTGAATTAATGTGATACGGTCGATTGTTCCATTTAAAGACAACGCGAACGCGTTTGAGAAAAGTTTCAGAAAAATGAAATGAAGGACATCCGGGCGGCAAGCGCGATCTTTCTCCGGGAAAAAATATTTGACTTTACATACAAAATTATCTATATTTATTTCGCATAAGCGAGAGTGGCGAAACTGGTAGACGCGCTAGACTTAGGATCTAGTGTCCAACAGACTTGGGGGTTCGACTCCCCCCTCTCGCACATTACTAGATGGATGGCCATACAGAGTCGGCGAGCAGTAGCAGCTTTTTTACATCTTTATCTGCTCGGCGATTTTTTTTATGTCCATGAGTCAGAATTTTACAAAACAGAGGTGCATGAGTTTGGAGTACGCAGTAGAAAAACAAGAGAATGGTCAAACTACCGTCCGATTTTCTGTACCATCGGAAGAAATTCAACCCAAGCTGGATGAAAAGTACAAGGCTTATCAACAAAAGGTCAATCTGGAGGGGTTTCGCAAGGGCAAAGTGCCGAAACAGCTATTGAAAAAGATGTACAGCAAAGCGATCAATGGGGAGGTTTTTGAGCCCTATTTGAATGAAGCTTGGGAAAAAGTTTTCAAAGAAGATGCATTTGATGTGCTTGGCACACCACAAGTTGAAAATATAAACTTTGATGCCAAAAAAGGTCTGACCTTTAATATTGTTTTTGACACGAATCCGGAAATAGAATTAAAGGGATACGACGGACTTGCCGTTGAGCGAGTGACTTTTGAAGTGACTGATGAGCAAGTTGAGCAGACATTAAAGTCATTTCAGGAACGTAATGCTATGCTTTATTCTATAGATGGTGAAGCTCAGAAGGGACATATCCTCGAGGTGGATTTGCAGGAAGTGGATCGAACAGGCGTTCCTATAATTGGTGAAAAGCAAAAGAACAGCCAACTCTGGCTTACGGATGACAATCCTGCCACCGAACAACTTTTGGGTGTAAAGGCCGGAGAGGAGCGCAAGGTACGAATTGTAAGCAACGAACCGAAATCCGAGATTATTGAAGAACAAAATCACGAGTCTGTCCGCGAGGTGAACTATCTCGTCAAAGTGTTGAGTGTAAAGGAGAGAAAGTTGCCGGAGCTTGACGACGAATTTGCCAAAGATATGGGTGCTTATGAAACTCTCCAGGATCTGCAAAACGATATAGAGAATAATCTGAAAAGCCGTGCTGAAACGGAAGGAAAGACTTTATTTCGGCGCGCCCTGGCAGATGAATTCATCAAGCTGAATGACTTTCAAGCCCCGCCGTCGATGGTTGAACATTACCTCAATGAGATGGTTAAAGATTTCAAAGAGCAGAACAAAGGCAAATCTGATTTTAATGAACAAGAGATACGCGGCTATTACAAAGCATCAGCAATTCGAAATATCAAATGGTATTTGTTGCAAAAAAAGCTCACCGAGGTTGAAGATATTCGTGTCACTGACGAGGAAAT
Organism: Calditrichota bacterium; assembly: GCA_013152225.1. Lineage (GTDB taxonomy): Bacteria > Zhuqueibacterota > Zhuqueibacteria > Residuimicrobiales > Krinioviventaceae > Hydrothermomicrobium. Next base: position 19,699 of record JAADGR010000166.1, on the reverse strand, counting down.
TGAAGAAAAAATTAAAGAGATAGAAGCGTCGGACGATAACGGAGCAGAACGAGCAAAGAAAATTCGTAAAGACAGCCAGGAACGTGCGAGTCTGGCAGATATGATGCTGGAAGATAAAATTTATGACTTTCTTGCCTCAAAAGCACAAATTCAGGATGTGAAAAAAAACCGGAACGAAATTGAGAGTAAAGTGGTGGACGATGCTGAGGCCGAGGGAGGGGAAAAGGATTCCGGCTTGCCCCCGGAAGCGGAGTGAATAAATTTCGAAATTAATACAAGCATTGAATTGTTCTGGTAGAGCGATTCCTGATTTTAATAATTTTGCATATCTTAAAAACAAAGGAGAAGTATGGCACTCGTACCAATAGTTGTAGAGCAAACAGGGCGTGGGGAAAGAGCGTATGATATTTTTTCACGACTTTTAAAAGAGAGAATAATTTTCATCGGTCAGACAATCGACGATGTTGTTGCAAGCCTGACGATTGCACAGTTGCTGTTTTTGGAAGCTGAAGATCCTGAAAAAGATGTTTTTATTTATTTAAACACGCCCGGTGGATATGTTTCGGCAGGTTTGGCAATTTATGATACAATACAATATATCAAGCCCGATGTGGCTACAATTTGTATGGGGCAGGCGGCAAGTATGGGCGCGCTTCTTCTGGCTGCCGGCGCAAAAGGCAAGCGTTCTGCTCTGCCCAACTCGCGTGTGATGATTCACCAACCTCTCGGCGGAACCCAGGGCCAGGCGAGCGATATTGAAATTCAGGCAAAAGAAATCTTGACCTTGCGTTCAAGATTAAATGACATACTTGTGCATCACACCGGGCAGCCTCTTGAAAAAATTGAAAAAGATACGGATCGAAACTATTTTATGAGTCCTGAAGAGGCAAAAAAATACGGGCTTATCGACGAGATCATGGTGCGGGATGTTCGTGAAGTTAAAGAAAAATCCAAAAAGAAATAATGGATTGTAAGCAGAAAAAGTGAGGAAGAACGAGATGGAGAAAAAAGGGAAGGGTAGTCGTCGGCTTGCAATTTGTTCGTTTTGTGGTAAGAACTCAAACCAGGTCGAGACAATTGTAACCGGGCCTGACGTCAGTATTTGCAATGAATGCGTAAAAATAGCGAACAAGATTATTGCCCGCGAAAGTTCCAAAAAACCATTTACCCTCAAAGGAAACGTTCCCACCCCGGAAGAAATTTGCAACGAATTAACGCAGTATGTTATAGGCCAGGAACAGGCCAAAAAAACCATTGCCGTTGCCGTTTACAACCATTACAAGCGCATCGATCATCAGGCAGATGGAGAAAATGATGTTTTGCTTGAGAAAAGCAATGTGCTTCTTATTGGCCCCACCGGTACGGGGAAAACGCTGATCGCACAAACGCTCGCTAATTTTCTGCAAGTTCCGTTCACAATTGCCGATGCAACGACGCTGACTGAAGCCGGTTATGTCGGCGAGGATGTCGAAAATATCCTCGTCCGTCTTTTACAAGCCGCTGATTATAATATTCAGCGTGCCGAACGCGGCATCGTTTATATCGACGAGTTGGATAAAATTGCGCGGAAAAATGGCAATCCCTCTATCACTCGCGATGTTTCCGGTGAAGGTGTGCAGCAGGCTCTTCTCAAAATGCTTGAAGGCACGGTTGCAGCAGTTCCACCAAAGGGCGGACGGAAGCACCCGGAAATGGATTTCATAAATGTTAACACAAAAAATATTCTATTCATTTGCGGCGGCGCCTTTGATGGCTTGGAGGACATTGTCGCCTCCAGGATCGGGAAAAAATCTTATGGATTTGGCGCGGATGTGAAGCGAAACAAGTTGAAAAAGGAATCCATCCTCAGGAATGTGGAACCCGAAGACTTGCTGCAGTACGGCCTTATACCGGAAATGATAGGCCGATTGCCCGTACTTTCAACGCTGGATGATCTGGACGACGACGCTCTCATGAAAATATTGACCGAACCCAAAAACGCATTAACGAAACAATATAAGCGCCTCTTTGAACTGGATCAAATTGAATTAACTATCGACGAAGACGCTTTGTGGGAAGTTATCAAGATTGCGAAAAAGCGGGGAACCGGCGCACGCGGGCTTCGTTCGGTTATGGAGGGAATTATGTTAGAGTTTATGTATTCTTTACCATCGCGGAAGGATGTTGCATCGTGCAGGATTACCAAAGAAGTAATTTTAAAGAAAAAAGAGCCGATGTATAAAATGAAAAAAGAGAGTTTTTATAAACCGCAAGAAATCCAGGATGATGCGGCCTAGTCGTTTTTTTAGTTTTTCGAAAAAATCTTTTATTCAAAAAAGAATAAAAGATTTTTTTGTTTTTAGGATGATATAGTGAAATGAAAATTATTTCAGCAGAATTTGTAACAAGTGTTGGGCTGATTAGCCAATTGCCAAAGGATGGGCTACCGGAAATTGCTTTTGCCGGCCGCTCCAATGTCGGCAAGTCGAGCCTGTTGAACAATTTGTTTAACAGAAAGAAATTGGCGAAGGTGAGTTCCACGCCAGGCAAAACCCGAACATTGAATTTTTACAAAGTAAATGACAATATGTACTTTGTCGACTTGCCGGGGTATGGATATGCAAAAGTCTCAAAAAGTTTGCACGCCGAATGGAAAATGCTTGTAGAAAAATATATGGAAACCTCGACCCGTCTGAAAGGTGTCGTGGTGCTCACAGATATGCGCCATCCGATAACAGCCCTTGATCTGGAGTTGTTAGAGTGGCTCAAGTACGTGTCGATCCCGTTTGCGGTTGTGGGGACAAAATCGGACAAGCTTTCGGGAAACAAACTGGCTGTGAGAATGAAAGATAATTTAGCGACTCTGAAATCTCTTGGTACGGACAAAATGATTCCATTTTCCATTGTGAGCGGGCGGGGAAAAGCAGAGTTGCTTAAGGAGTTGGATTTTATGGTAAGGAGGGATGAATAATGTTGCCAATCCAAAGTTCAATTCGAAGTAAAGGTAAGCTTTTATTAAAAAACCGCTTGACTAAAAGTGGTAAATGATTTATATTGATCGTTACGCGTATGAATTTGTCTTCATTAAGCATGGAAAGGGGCGACTGCAGCGCCTTTTTTTGTTTTTATTCTATTCCAATTAATAATAATATGAACAATCTGAGGAGAAATAGTAATGCGAAATAGACACATTTTATTGCTTGCTATTTTTACCTTTTTAGTGCCGGTTCTTCTATTTGGTGGTACTACAGGTAAAATAAGTGGTCGTATTGTGGATAAAGACACAAACGATCCTTTGCCCGCGGTAAACGTCATTATCGTTGGGACGACGATGGGTGCTGCAACAGACCTGAACGGGGAATTCTTCATTTTAAACGTACCTGCGGGGACCTATTCATTACGAGCTGAAATGATAGGTTACACTCCGATGATTGTCCAAAAGGTTCGGGTTCAAGTCGATTTGACTACCCGGCAGGATTTCAAACTTTCGCCAACTATTCTTGAAGCGGGTGAAACGGTAACAATAACCGCCGAAAGACCTTTGATTCAAAAGGATTTAACTGCCAGTCGGACGATAACAACGAGCGAGGAGATTTTGCGAGCGCCCCTCGAGGACGTTCAGGCTGTTGTTGCGCTGGTTGCCGGAACTGTTGGCGGTAATTTCCGGGGCGGGCGTAGTAGTGAAGCGGTCTATACTCTTGAAGGATCATCCATTGTTGATCCTATGGGCGGAAATTATACCAGCGATGTGCCTCTTCTTTCATTGCAAGAAATGTCGGTGGAAACGAGTGGTTTTAGTGCGGAATATGGAAATGTCCAGTCCGGTATGGTTAATATGGTTATGAAAGAGGGTGGCCCGGTCTATTCCGGTATTATTCGTTACAAGACCAATGATTTTGGCAGCTTTGGTGTAAATAAGCATTTTGGTCATTCCTTCGAGACTTTGAAGGACATTCGGGATAATCAGATGGAGACGCAGAAATACTACTTTGTGGAAGCTCTGCAAAATTTTGAAGGTTCTTTTGGCGGCCCCATTCCCCTGGTTAAAAAACTGGGTGTGCCGGGAAGAGCTAATTTTTTCGTTGCCGGTGAATTGTTCCGTTCCAATAATACGCAAAGAAACTGGACTTGGCGTCCTTTGGACAAAAAAAGATCTATTAGTGGTAAAATTACCTACAGCCCCAGCCCGAATTATAAAATTGCTTTCACAGGTTTTGACTCCTGGAGGGATGCAAGAAGATATGTCCCGCTCTGGAGCCATACAACACGTGAGGTCGTTGAAAATGAAGATTTGAATCATAACGGCGAAATGACGGATACTTTCAATATGCTCGACCATCTTCCCAAAGATAAGTTTAATACCCAGCAGTATACTTTGACGTGGACTCAAACTCTGAGCGCCAGAACCTACTATGAATTAAAATTTAGCAAATTTACCTACAATCGGTTCTGGAATGTAGACGAAAAGATCAACGAGGATACAGATGGTGATGGACATTTGGATTTGGTTGTTAATGGAGTAGATGTGGACGGCGACGGCGACAACCGTATGGAAGATTTGAACGGAAACGGTGTTTGGGATTGGAAAGTTTATGGGCCGAAAACCGATCTGTTTGTGGATGAAAATGACAACGGTTATATCGATGCTTCAGAACACGGGCCGAAGAGCAATTGGGTTACCTGGCAGGTGCTCCCGTTGAAGCGTTCTCAAGATACAAACGGTTTTTATCTCTATGGTAAGAATGAAAATGTATCTTATCCGCGTGGCAGATGGCATCGTCGAATCCAGAATGTGTATGGCGCCAAGTTTAATCTGGTAAGTCAGGTGACTCCAAGGCATCAACTGAAAACCGGGGCAAGCTTTGATTATATTGATATCTTTTCCCATGATGTCGACCTGGCTTCGGGTGGTAATGTGTATGGCGAGAATTTCAAGGTTTTTCCGTTTCAGTGGGCTGCTTATGCTGAAGACAAAATGGAATATGAGGGAATGATTCTGAACCTTGGCTTTCGTTTCGATCAATTTGATGCTAATTATGGTAATTATCCAAGAAATCCTGAAGACCCTGTGCCTGATAGTCTTATTAGTTCCGGCGGTGTTATTAAAGACCCGGTTCGTGTCCCGGCAAAGAATGCATGGTCGCCTAGAATTGGTGTTGCTTTTCCTATTACTGAAAGAGACCTTTTGCATTTCAATTATGGTCGGTATTTTCAGCAGCCGGTCTTGAATTTTGCATTTCGTAACTTGACATTTGATTTAAGCGGTGCTTTTCCGCTGATCGGAAATCCAAATATCGATCCGGAAAGAACAACGGCTTACGAGTTTGGCGTAAAGCATCAATTTGGTGATAACCTGGCTGTGAATGCTGTTGGCTTTTATAAGGATATAACGGGTTTGACGGATACCAAGCGAGTCTATTACACCATCGCAGATTGGTATGGTCTCTATATTAATCAGGATTTCGGAGACATTCGCGGTTTTGAGGTAAATATTTACAAAAGGCCCTCCGGTTCGGATTTTCTCTCCGGCAGCTTAAATTACACCTATTCTGTTGCAAAAGGTAAAAGTTCAACGTCTCGTCAATCGTATGATTTCGCGTGGTCCGGCGATATTGTGCCGACTACTGAATCATATCTCAATTGGGATGTACGCCACAACTTGAAAGTCAATCTTGATTATCGCATTCCCCATGGAACACATTGGCTGGGTACAACAATATTCGATGATACGGGAATTAATATAATTAATTATCTGCGTTCCGGTTTGCCTTATTCTCCACCGAAAAGAAGCAAAGAACCTCTGATTAATACCGAACGGCTTCCCGGCAGTTGGACTGTAAATTTAAACATCGATAAAAGGTTTTTCCTGAGCACACGATACAAAGTCACCTTCTTTGTTTGGATCAATAATTTATTCGATCGCAGAAATATTAATGATGGTGGTGTGTCAGACGAGGAATGGTATTATACCTATAAGAAAGCTCAGGATGCTTACAAAAAAGGTGACATGAGCAAAGATGCTTATATGAGCCTGATGGATCAGCAGGACCCATTGGATTATAACCATAACGGCACTTTGAATGAACCGGATGGAAAGGTTGATTTAAACAAGAAATATCCGGAAATGGGCTCCAAACTCGATCCCCGAACTTATGACCCTGGCCGGAATATTCGATTTGGCGTTAGCTTTGAATTTTAATCGAGTAATCCCTGCCATTTATATTAACTTGGAGGAGTGAACGTGAAACACAGGTTAATTGCATTCTCTGTTTATTCTCTGATCGTATTTTTGCTGCTGGCGTTTTTCCAAAATTCCACGCTTCATGCGGCATCAAAAAAAACAATTACGAAAAGAAATGTATCACTGGGAAAAATTTCTTCCAGGCCGAAAAAAGATTTCCGCGTCCATAATGTCGGAACACTTTGGAATATGGTCACAAATTATGGTTCTTATGGTGATCCCAATTCCTCGGTACCGTCGATGGAATGGCCCGGCGGCAGTCAGGCTTATTATTTGTGGGAAGGCCGTCTTTGGGTCGGCGCAATTTCGGATGGAGAGAAATTTGTTTCTGCTGCCGATTATGGTGATTATGAATGGGCTCCCACCGAAGGGACAGATTTTTATTTAGGTCCAGGTAAATCTATTCAGGATCATGATGTCTATTATGATGATCTCAAATCTATTGCCGGACATACACCGCTTGGACTTGAAGTGCACGAGCGAGGCCTCAGTTGGAGTATGGGAGATTATGATGATTTTATAATCTACGAATATGAGATTACTAACATAGGGGATAAAACATTAAACGGGGTATTTATTGGGTGGATTTATGATTGTGATGTTGCCACGATAGCTGATCCGTCAGATCCTAATATCGATGATCTGGTGGATTATGATGGTTTTGATGGAAGCGATACGGACACGGATTTGATCGACTGGGTTGATCCGCTTGACTTGGATGGTGACGGGAAGACCGGTTACGATGAATACGGCTTTCCCTATGCCTGGGCTCTTATGAAAGATGGAACGCCAATGAATCCTCTTTACGATCCTTCAAAAGTTGAACCTGATGGCTTTTATGATGAATGGACCGTTTTGCTGGATGAAAACGGCCCTGAATTGCACTGGCAAACAGATAAAAATCCGGTCGGTGCTGCGGCAGGTACTGTTGCGGAATTGAACGGAAAGGTCTTGCACGGTTATCTTGTCCCACGTAACACTTCTCTGATGTTCGACGGTGATTATCCCCAGTCTGCTGAAAATGATGTCGGCGAGCGCAGTTCTCCAAATCCTAACACAGGGTTTATTGGCGGACGCCTTATTTATTCTGATATTGTTAATGAAAATGATGTTTTTCCATATCTTACAACTCCTGCGGATACAATGATGCGTCCCTTTGCCCATCAGTGGTGGAACTGGGAGAGCGATCCTGGTGATGATATAGAAAAGTACGATTATCTGGACGCACAACACGAGGCCTCGACACAATTAGGCAAACATTATAACTTTTTACCGTTGCCCTACGATCTGAACGCGCCAACCTTTGATTATCGTTGGTTAACCTCCACCGGTCCTTTCAACAATTTCAAACCCGGTGATAAAATTCGAGCGGTCTATGCGGCTGGTGTTGGCTTGGGTTTGCAGGGGATGCGTGAAAACCTTGATAATGCGTTAAAGGCTTATTACGCCGGGAGCAAGCATAGTAATCCCTACAAACCTTCTGCCCCGGATGAGGATAATCATTATGTTCTTCCTATCCCGCCACAAATCCCAAGTTTAACCTACACGCCATTGCATGGTGGTGCCAGACTGGTTTGGGATAATATTGCCGAGACCACTGTGGATGCCATGCTGGGTCGGACCGATTTTGAAGGCTATAAAATTTATCGTTCCCTGTATGATCCCAGCAGTTGGGAAGTGATTGCAGCGTTTGATAATGTTGACGGAAAAGTGCTTGTCAAAAACACCGACGGAATAGTGATTAATGCAAAAAAAGATCCCGATACCGGACAGGTTGTTCCTTATGGTGATCCCCGTTGGGAAGATATTAGCGACGACAATTTTATCAAAGTAGACCTTCCACCGATTACACATAGTTACGATGATCGGGGTGGCGAATTCCTGGGCAGAGAAATCCCGCGGCCGATTAACGGATTGCAGTATTTTTATGCCGTCGTTGCCTACGACCCCGATAAGGAAGCAACTGCCGATCAACCGGCTTTGGGCTCACAAGAATCTGCCAAGAGCAATTATATGAAAGATCCTAAAAACGGTGCACCTTTGGCGGTCATTCCAACCAATATGTATACCGTGCAGGTTGTTCAGGGTGAAGAATTGAAGAATATGGGGATCAAGGTTGTCCCGAATCCTTATCGCGGCACAGCACTATTCGAGTCCCGCTATGAAGATAAAATTCGATTCACTAATTTGCCACCAGCCTGCAAGATCTCTATTTTTACGATGACCGGTGATCTTGTCGAGACAATTTATCACGACAATGGAACAGATGCGGAACTATGGGATTTGATTTCGCGCAATAACCAAAAGGCTGTGAGCGGCCTTTATGTTTATGTCGTTGAAACCGAACAGCCGAAATATGAAAAGTTTGTTGGCAAGTTTGTCATCGTCCGCTAGCCTGAGGAGGTATTAGGAATGAAAAAGATTCTAATTGTTATAACTACTCTTTTGTTTCTTGGCGCCGGGGTCAGCACGGCGCAAGAGTTCGCAAAGGTTGGAACCGCTGGCGCACAATTCCTGAAAATTGGCGTAGGCTCTCGTGGTATCGCCATGGGCGAGGCCTACGATGCGGTTTGCAATGATGCATCGGCGATTTTCTGGAATCCTGCAGGACTGGCTTTTGTGAAAAATAGCAGCGCTTTATTTGCGCATGCAAACTGGATTGCTGATATAAAGTATGACGCTGCAGCTTATGCATATAATTTGGGTATGTATGGTGTCGTTGGTGTTAGCTTTGCCTACCTGAATTCCGGTGATATGGAAGAAACGACAGTGGAGATGCAGGAAGGCACCGGCAATTATTTTAATACCAGCAATTTAATGTTTGGAGTTTCTTACGCCAGAAGGCTTACCGACCGCTTTAGTATTGGCGGTAATATGAAATATGTGGAAGAAAAGCTGGCCGGTGAAAAAGCAACTGCGTGGGGCGTTGATATGGGCATCTTGTACTATACCGGTTTCAAATCATTGCGACTCGGCATGTCTATCCGTAATTTCGGGCCCGAACTACAGTTTGCCGGCACCTATAAGGATTATGATAACGGCAAATGGGTGATCGATCCGACAACACACAAGCCGCAGGAAAAAGAATACCTGCCATATCACATGCCGATGACATTTAAGATCAGTCTGGCTTATGATCTCATTGAAAAAGAAAACCAGTTTCTGACTCTTGCTGCTGATCTGGCTCATCCCAATGATAATGTTGAACGTCTCAACTTTGGCGCAGAATTGAAATTGATGAAGCTTCTTGCTATTCGCATCGGCTACACTGGTCTTATTGGTGTGATGAAAAGAGAAGATGTGGAGACGGAAAATGCAGATACCCCGCAAGAAGTAACTTACAAAATTCAAAATTATACACAAAACCTGGGTGCGGGTGTTGGCCTGATGCTGAACATGAAGGGGATTGGGCAGTTCAATCTTGATTATGCTTATACTGATTTTGGCGTCCTGGATTGGGCGCATCGCATGTCCGTTACTTTTAATTTCTAATCCTGATTTTGTAGATGAAAATAAATGCAACTCGTTTTGAGGAGGAATAAGTCAATGCAAATAAAGCGAGGGAGCGGCTTGTTACTGATTGTCTTGCTGCTAGGCGGGCTGTTTTTTGCCGTCTCGGCGCAAGCCTCTGCACCAACTGTGGTTTCAGCCCGATATATTGATAGTGCGAATACTTTGGAGATCGTCTTCGATCAACCCGTATATAACGATTCTGTGCATGTTGTTCGTGGCGGTATTACCCTGGATGGAGATAATGGTGGGAAAAATCCTGATTTAACATTGACAGGTGGCATTATCTCCGGCGATCCTGCTTTGTCTGACAGCATTCAAATTCTTTTGAATTATGCTAATCAGCAGGTTATCGAGACGATGGTGGATCGGGAATCTTTAGAGCTTGTTCTGGCTGCCGGTGTCTTTTTAAACGAAGCAATGGAAGGCAGCGCCGCAATCGGTGTTGACGCGGATGTACCTGTGGCCTTTGAAATCGATACTGCGGCGCCTGCGGTCGTGGGTGCAAAATATGATGCAGGGTCTAATACGCTGTCCATCGATTTTAGCAGTCCTGTGAATGGGCGCAAAGTCGATATCATAAAGATTGCCGTCGATGATGATGCCGGAGGCCCCAATGCTAATCTTGGCTTTGCAACCATCAATGAGAAAGTCATCACACAAAAAGTTGCTTCGACAATAGAAATTTCCCTGAGTCCGAAACATCAATCGAAACTTGAAAGCATGGACACGGCTAATTTGAGCTTGCTTCTCAAACCGTTTTCGTTTATTGATGTAAATCGCAATAGTGTTATAGCGACCAATGCTGAAAATCCTGTCAGTATTACTTATCTGCCTGATGAAAGTCCGACTGTTCTGGAGAGTGCCAAATATGATGCGGGTTCGAATAATTTAACCCTTATTTTCAACGAAAAGATTGTTACAACTTTTTGGAATACTGAGGCCATTAATGCCAAAGGTATTACCATTCATGATGTAACAAACTCAGAATCTGCAAGGTTGTCCGGAGCAGCCGCGGTTTCGGTTAAATCTTCCGTCAAGCTTGTTATCATGGTTTTGCCTGCGGATCAGCGTTTAATAGAAAGTCTTAAAGATACGTCAAACCTGGTTGTAACGCTTAATGCCTTGTCGATTTTGGATGAATTTGGAAATGGCATTGCGCAAATTTCGATGGAAAACGCTATCCCTGTTACTTTTATCCCTGAAAAAGAAAAAGACTCGCCAACAATTGCTGAAGCCGCTTACGATGCAGGCAAAAATGTGCTGTCATTAACCTTTGGCAATATTTCAGCCAAAACAAGAGGTATCGATACAACGAACGTTGACTTGACAGGCGTTACGCTGGATGATGATAATGGCGGCTCAAATCCGGACGTCGTGCTCAGTGGCGGAAAAATTCTCGGCATCAAAACCGGAAGACCTGCTTTTATCCGTGTGTTGGAAATTACTGTAAACCAGGAAGACGAAATAAAAATCGAGAGTATGGCGAATAAAGGCTCGATCAGCATCGGTGTAAAACCTCTCAGTTTCTTTTTTGAGAGCTATACGAAAACACGTAATGGAAATCATGCTTTGCCTGTTGGTGAAGTAATGGTGAGCTATGCGCCGGACAGTACTGCCGCTCAACTGAGCAGTGCAAAATATGATTTCAAAGAAAAAACACTAAAACTATCGCTAAATAAAATAGTCGATGTTTCTTCTTTTAGTCCGACCACTGTTACTTTTGGCGGTGTGAAACTGACCGGTGGTGCTGTAGAAGAAGAGAACGCTTCCAGCACTTTGATCATCGACGTCAGCGGACAGGACGAGGCTTCTATCAGCGGTCTGGCGGTTGAAATAAAGGCAGCGCCAACAATTGCTGTTGCTGCGGGTGCATTAAAAAATCTCGATGGTTTTGCCAACGAGGCGCTGAGTTATACAGACGGTGATACTTTGAGTGATGGTTCCAATATTGTTGTCGGCTATGGACGTGGATTTTGGGACAAGAGTTATCAGCTCTTCCCGACTCTGGATCATCTTGTTCCCGCTTCGCTACGCGCAGTTGGGGCGCACTCTTATTTTTACGTTGCAGACGATCAATGGAATGTAACTGTTGGTTTGGATAGTGTTCAGGCATTGCTGAAAGCTTTCGAGTCAAGCACCCCGGCCGATGCCAATAAAGGAATCTATCAAATTTGTCGCGAAACATTTGGACACGAGGGAGATACGGATGGCGATCCCCGTATTATCATCCTTTTAATGGATTTGCGCGATGAATATGCGGTTGCCAGTGGGGACGCCTCTGCTGATATTCCCAAAGCAGGTGACTTTGACACGCGCCACGAAAAACCCGTTTCCGAGGAGGCACATTCAAATGAAGCGGACATGATCTATGTCGATACGGAACCGATTATTCGTGCCGGTTATGCCGAGCAAGTGCTGGCAACGTATTTTACAAATATGATCCTGTACAATGTTGATGTAAAGGAAAAAGAGTGGCTTACGCAAGGCCTTTCTTCCATGGCCATGGATATATGCGGCTATGGCTACACCAACTTTCGCTTTCCTGCTGAAAAACCGGTTTTGCCGGCAAATGTTTCTTTGCCGACATGGACCGGTTGGACCGGCGGGCACCCGGGCACAGATATTAATGAAAGAAATATGGCCTACATGTTTATGCGCTATATTTACGATCAATATGGCGGCGCTGCAACCATCTCTGCCATTGCTGCATCGCAGGAAAAAGGCATTGCATCGATCAATGGCGTTCTTGCAGAAAAAGGTGCGGATGTGAGTACGTGGAGTGTTTTGCAAAATGTCGGTGTCGCTGCTTTGGCCAATGTACAGGATGATCCCGAGTACGGAAATACATACGGATTTGCCGGTATAGTGTTGCGTAGCCCGACAATTACTGAAATTAACTTTAAATCCGATGTTTTTGATAATACCGTTGCTAATTGGGCGGTTCAATATCATTTAATAAAATCGAAAAATAATCCCGGTAAAATAAATTTTAATGGTCTGAATGACGCCGAATTTTCAGTGAATGTAGTTACCATTAATCCCTTTTCTTTAAAGAAAGTGCAATTGGGAGCAAATAATGAAGTTGAAATTAGTTTGCCTGCTGTGGACCAATCCGTATACCTTGTTATCGTCCGTAAAGGCGGCGTTGGTCCGGCAACCGAGGCTTCTTATGTTGTCAGCAAGGCCCTCGATCCACCGTCTCTTGTCAATGTGCGCGTTTTTCAGAATCCTTCTGTGAACCGGATCATCAATTTTCATATTGTATCTTCTGAGAGATTGTACAAGGATGTCCCACCTGATGAGGGCCCGATTGTCACTGCAAAATCGGCCACAACGGAAAAGGAGTTTGTGGGCGCCCTGGTTTATACGGACGAGGACAACAGTGTGTATGATTATAAAGCCAGTGTTGAAATAAAGGAACCCGGAGATTATACTTTTACTGTTTCCGGTCAGAATGCCGGTGGCGCGGATATCCAAAAGCAGGAAATATCGACAAAAATTCAAAAGCTGTTACCCGATGTTGGTGGAGTCATTGCCGATGCTGCCACGGGTGCGCGCCTGGCAATTCCTGCACACGCTATTCACAGCGCATCCTATTTTATGGCAATACCGTCGAGCGACAAAAAATCAGTCGACCTCGGGCCGTCAACATTTATCCTGGCTAAAAAAGCTGTGTTGACAATGCCTGTACCGGCAGATGAAGACATTAATACCTTTAGAATTTTTCGACGTGAAAATGATCAATGGGTTTTTGTTGGCGGCCTGGTGGATGCCGACAGGAATACTGTTTCGGTGATGGTTGATCGTCTGGGAGAATACAGCCTGCGCGCAGCGAATGATAAGCTGCTCGAGGAAATCAACACCATTCCGACGCAATATTCTTTAAATCAGAATTATCCTAATCCTTTTAATCCCACGACAACGATAAGTTACGATCTGCCAAAAGCTGGATATGTGACAATTACTGTTTTTGATATCTTGGGTAAAAAGGTCGCAACGCTCGTCGATGGGAGCCAGGAAGCCGGTTCTTACAAAACAACTTTTGATGCGAGGAATCTTGCCAGCGGAATTTATTTTTATCGCCTCAATGCCGGTTCTTTTAAAAAGATGCACAAAATGATGGTTGTTAAATAAAATGAGATTTTCAATCCTCAAGAGACTATCGTAAAGCCCCGGATGCCTCGTTTTTTGAGGCTCCGGCTGTTTGGCGATCTGTTGCTTGTATGCTAATTGATAGTTATTAAATAAAAGTTTTCAGGTGCCACAGGTCTAAGAGACTTTTGAGGTCCATGATGATAAACACTAGCTTAGCGGAGGGAAACTCCATGTTGAAAAACAATAAGTGGAACGGTTTGTTGGCTGTTATTGCTATTGTAACTCTTACCAGCCTTGCCGGCTGCTATCGTAAAGGGAAAAATATACCCGTTAATCCGCCCACAGAGTCGACCTATCTTGTCGATGCCTGGACATCATTTGAGAGTGGAGATTTCACAGCAGCAGAACAGGCATTCAAATCCTCAAAAGATCGCGATGCGCTGAACCCGGAAGCTTTTCTCGGTCTGGGATGGACGCAGGCAAGACTGCTAAATTTTGACGCTGCGGTTTCAAACTTTAGAATTATGCAATCCATTACCACTGATCCGGCTTTGGAGGCTGATGCGCACGCCGGGTTAGCTGTTTGTTATGCAGCAATGAAGAATGACGATTCTGCCATTGAAAACACGCAAACAGCCTTGGAAATGCAACCCAACTACAAGTTTTCACATGACAATTATGTTGATGCAAAAGCGCTAAATATCGTTCTGGCACGCAGCTATCTGAACAAAGGTGATTACCTTTCAGCGATGAACGTCGTTGAAAACAATCTTGAATCCGGCTTTGTAGACCAGCTTGTTTCGGAAGGAGTTCTGATAAAAACGAACGACATGGAAGCTTCACCGATTCTTTCCACTGCAACTCCCGTAGATGGACAGGCCACACTGCGACTCACCAAGGATTTCGACGGGAAAAATGTCGCTATAGAATTGGTTCAGGTCTATGCAGTGAAGGATGCAGGCGAATCTGTTCATTACGCTATCGTTGACTTTCAGCAAGGCGGCAGCGATATTGTTTTCAGGGGAAATCCCGTACCGACAAGTGAGGATGTTTTTAAAGTTGATTTACTTTACGCTGCCAATTTTGGCCAATTTTTATCCAAGCTTTATGAAAAGATAGAATCCCTGCGCGGTACGATTGGGTAATTCGACCTTGCGGAGGTTTTGAAAGAAAATTATGAGTTCAGCATTTTTCAATATTTTTCCTGGGTGCAGGAACTTGATCGTTATCTTGACAAGATTCCTACTGAATGACACTGCAATGGGTTTAAGCGATATTGAAAAAAAGGATGTCATTCATAAAAATTTATCAACCAAGCCATTTTTTCTGGCAAAACAACAATAACAGAAGGGAGGTGCAAGCCTGTAGTAAAGTCCTTGCTGTAAAAAATCCACATAAATTATAAACTTTAACTCTGGAGGTTAACATGAGATTTAGAGTTACTACTCTGATTTTAGTCCTCACACTTATGGTCAGTCTGTCTGCAGTGAATGTGATGGCAAAAAAAGCTGCGGTGGAGAAACCCAGGCCAATGCCAATAGATTTGTTTGAGAAGGCTTTCACTTCCCCTGCACAACATTCAACTCACCAAAGTGTACCTACTGAAGGAACTGTCGTAGGTCACTCCAATTTTGCTTATGCGACTGCATATTTTGGCAGAAGTATTGCTGTCGGGCCGGATGGAACCGTTCATATTGTATGGTGTAAAACCGGCACGCCAAGCAACGTTACGATGTACGTACGCTCTACTGATCAAGGTAAAACATTTAGCACCCCGATTGAAATACAGGATGGCTATTACGGATATAAACCTTCTATTGCCGTTCATCCGACAGATCCTAATATTGTTGTTATTGCCTATGTCGGCTATCAAAACGAAGGTGAAATTCGTTCCATTCGTATGTCTACATCCAGTGACGGTGGATTAACATGGAATGCTTCCGTTCCTGTTTTTGGATCTGCTGCAAACTGTAACAATCCTGATCCTGCCATAGATAAAGCTGGCAATATTTACGTTGCATTTGACAGCTATGCTGACAATTTTATTCGGTTCAATATGTCCACTGATGGCGGCATCACTTACCTCACGGAGCCGGAGCTTGTTAACCTGGGTCAGGATGCAGGTACATTCTCTGCTGCTATTTCCATAGACAAAAAAGATAATGTTCATGTTTTGTACGGTGGTGGAGGTGGTGAAGGCAGTTGGGGAGATAAAAGTGTCTTTTGGAATTGGCGTGACAAAACTACCGGTCTTTGGATGGAAGTGCCGCCCGTGCAAGTTTCGAATAGCACCGTTGGTTCACCTTATCCGGCCATGGTGTTCGATTCGAACAACGTTGGTCATGCTGTTTACGATGGTGAAGGCAGCGACCGGGTTGTTCAATATCGAACCCTGCAAGATGGTTCATGGAGTGATCCTGTGCCATTTCCTTCGGTGCAAGATGGCGGAAATACCAGAATGCCAAATATCTCTATAGACCAGTATGATAACCTCTACTTAATATATACTGATGCTTATGGTTCAGGTGCCCTGGAAGATGATGGCGTTGATATTTTTACCGGCACAAATATTAGCGGCGAGTGGCAGGTCATCAACTTTACAGGAACAGGTACTGCTGTTCTTTACAATCATCCAAATGCTGCTGCCGTGGTTGTGGATTCTCTGTTGCATTTGGTTTATACGAGTGGTCAGATTGGCGATTACACCATCGAACATGCTGTTGGATATCCTTGGCCACCCGAGCCTACAATTGGCACTTCTGGCCTGAGCGATACCTATAACACAACAGGTCCGTTCACCGTAACTGCCAACACAGGTGACATCGATGGTTTTGTAGCTGGTGCGAAACTCTTCGTCCTGAAGAATGGAGAGCAAGTTAGTGAAATTGAAATGACCCAGCTTGAGAAAGACAGCTATACCGTTACTTTTTCTGTCGAGGGGGCTGTTGGCGATACAATTACCTATTACGGCCGGGCAACCGATAACGATGGTAATATCAAAGATTCCCTGCCTGTCAATTTTGCTATTTTAACACCCATGCAACCAAAAGCCGACATTCTCTTGATTCAGCAAGATGCACAGGATGACACTTTTTATACTCATATCCTGGATAAACTGGGATACGTCTATGAGTTGTGGGACTATAATGCCCATGGCGGTATTGATGAATCCGTAACAAATTTTGGCTGGAGCACAATTCTCGGCTTTGGCTGGCAGTTTGATGCGGTGCCGACACGCGGTTATGAGGGTAATCCTTTTGCTTCTTTCCTGCAGTTAGGTACGGATGAAACACCAAAGAGATTGTTGGTCGGCTCCCAGGATTATTTCTATGCCAATGGCGAACCGGGTGGTGCAATAGAATTTCAGGCCGGCGACTTTGCCTATGATTTTTTTCAAATCGGCGGCGGCGTAAGTGATCCGGATTCCGGCAGCACCAATGGTGAGTATTTTAAAGATTCCCTTCTTGTCGGCATTACCGATGATCCTATTTCCGGCAACTGGGATGAGAACCTGATTTTTTTAAATGCCACACTTTCCGGAATTGCACAGTGGATTGATTATACTGAAGCGACCGGTGAAGGTTTGGATATTTTCTTTGCCGCCAACCAGGGATATGGCTCCGGTGTGAGCTATGATGCCGGGACTTACAAGTCCGTTTTGCTCCCCTGGCAGGTTACCGATATTGTCGATTCGGTGGCAACTTCCGATACTACATGGAGCTATAAAGTGGGCGCCGATGCATATATATTAATGCAAAATGTGCTTACCTGGTTTGGTACGGATAAAGGCGAGCCTTCCGGTGTTGGCCATAGCGGCGGTGTTTTGAGAGATTTTTCGCTTGCACAAAATTATCCGAATCCGTTTAACCCGGAAACATCCATCAGGTTCAATTTAGCGATAAACAGCAAGGTAGATCTCTACATCTACAATGCTGTCGGCCAAAGGATTCGCACGTTAATTTCGACGAGATTGTCTGCAGGTTCGCACGCGGCAATCTGGGATGGGAGTAATGACCTCGGCCATAAAGTTGCCTCCGGTGTTTACTTTTATTCCATTAAAGCAGGTGATTTTTCCAAAACCATGAAAATGGTCATGATCAAATAATTATCGCTGCTGAGGGATATTGCCATGAAGAATATGCGGGTTAAAAATCTTTTTTATTGCGTCCGAACAAAGGATGCGTTGTCCCTTTCTGTGTGGCATATTCTGAAATAATAAAAAGTGCTGTTCATTGCGCAAAATGAGCAGCACTTTTTTATTGTTGACTATCTGAATGAAATTTCTTATAATTTGCTTCAATCGGGTACTCTTGTGAGTAAAAGTACAAAAATATTTTATTAACTGCGCCGGCCTGCAAATTTTGGGAATACAAAAAAATAAAAATCGTTATTATTTTTTACAGGAACCTGCCCAAAAGGCCAAGCCTTACCAAAGATATAAAATTCATAGAAAACCTGCATGGTTTTAAAATGCTTTTGTCTTTCACTCACATTTGTTTAAAACTGTTTAAAGGAGGTGATGTTCTGGCTTGTAAGCGATTTGTAGTTTGCTTTTTTTAAAAAACAGTAGAACTAACCATTTAAACGGAGGAAAAGATGAAAAAGCTTTCCTTGTTAGTCTTGACACTTGCCGTTCTCATTTTTGTTTTTTCCGCTTTTGCACATGACATGGCAAAAAACGGAAATGCAGTTCCAACCGATAGTCACGCAAAAAAAATTACCAAACCCGGCAAATCAGCCATTGCAAAAACCGCAGCAGACGAACCGGTTATCTTTTCGGATGATTTCGAGGCAATGGAACCCCATTGGATTCCTGATGCAAGCTGGGCCAAAACCGCTCTGGGTGATGGCCGTGCTTATCAGCCCGTGTCAGCCTGGTCGCTCACGGATCAAAATTCGAGCAGCCCAACCCATAGTTGGCATGCTGTCGAAGGAAACGAAGAACTGGACTTTTTGGTTTCACCTGTAATCACCCTGCCGATGGAAGTTGAGACCGGCGGTGTAACGAGTGAACTGAAAGGTTTAAAACTTGGTTTTGACTTTGATATCGATACACCTGATGGCAATGCTGATGCTGATCAGGGTGAACAACTCAAGTACATGGTTGGCCCCGAAGAAGTTTTGTGGACGCTCTCCGGTGAGGATGTTGCTGCCGGTACGAGTGCACATTACCTCGATCCGACTCAGGGCTCTACCGATATGCATTGGCGTCAGTGGCTGGTTTCGCCTGAAATCGATTTGACGGGTGCTACCGGTACTGTCAACTTTACCTTTTCGCACGACTATGAAAATGAGCCTGCTTTCGACTATTATGCAGTCGATATTTCAACCGATGATTTCCTCAGCTATACAAATCTCGGGTTCTATGGAGAAACAGGTACAAGCGAAGGCTGGCAGAATGAATCTTTTGATATTTCTGCTTATGCCGGTCAGGTTGTCAAGATTCGTTTCAGCAGCAAAGGTGATTATGGTACTGCTGAAGGTTTCTGGGCAGTTGACGAAATTAAAGTCACCGATGACACGGGTGACCTCTTTTACGATGACGGCGGCGAAGATGGAACCACGGAAATGGTTGCTTCCGGTTTCTTTGGCCCGGATGTTCCCAATGGTTATGATCCCAATCAGGTGCTGTGGTCTAATACAGCCAATCCAAACCCGAATTGGGTGACTTTGGAGCCACCGCTGGAAGTTGTTGGCTTTAAGACCAACTATGGCCCGGGAAGCGATGTGCGTGTTGTCTTCTGGTGGAATTCCGATGACGATGAACCCCAGGGTCGCGGTCTTTTTATTGATGACGTAAACCTTTTTGGCGTCGGTCTGCTTTCCAATGATCTTGCCGTTAGCGGAATTAAGGGCTTGATGACGGCTGCT
>JAADGR010000115.1 GCA_013152225.1 Calditrichota bacterium | reverse complement strand
AGTGTCTTTCTTATTTATCTACCTGTTTTTTATAAAAACAACATCAAAGATGTTGAACATTTGTAGGAGAAATGAAGTTCATTTTGAGAGGACAACCCTGAAAGGGTTGAACGTTTTTAAATTAATTATGAAAAAATGAGAATCATAAATTTTCGGAATCATTTTTTCCGGTAAAAAAAGTTATTTTAATCTATAAATTTCCAAATTTTTGGGGGACATTCAGTAGATACAAAAAATATCTTGACATTGTCAATTTATTCCGATAAATTTAAGACTAAATTAAATCCCCCAATTTAGGTATCCGCAAACATGAAAGGTCGCATCGATGAACACTTCACAGAACTCCAATCATTCAAAATCTGAGATTTATTTGTTTGCCTATCTGGCATTGGTTTTCATCAGCGTAGCCGCCATGGCGAGTTATTTTGCTTACGACTGCATCGGGCCTCTGACTCCGAAATTGAAAGAGGTCATGGGGCTTTCCACCACTCAAGTGTACATGCTCTATAGCATTTACTCAATACCCGTGATTTTATTTGTAGTCATCGGCGGCGTTTTAGCTGACAAGTTGGGCGTGCGCAAATCCGCGATTCTTTTCACGGCGATTTTCACGCTGGGCACTGTCTTGACTGCCAGCGAAAATTATGTGATCATGCTCATCGGCAGATTTTTATTCGGAATCGGCGCTGAGAGCTACTACGTGGTCATGAATAAAATTCTCGCCAAATGGTTCAAAGGACGAGGTCTGGCAATGGCCTTCGGCGTAAATTTATTTCTCTGCCGCGCCGGAACCTACGCTGCTTTTTTTGGTCTTCCCTGGCTGGCGCAAAATTATACATTAGCCACGGCGCTGTGGATCGTCGCCGGCATTAATATTTTCGGCCTCGTAATCACTCTGTTGTACGCGCTGTTGGATCGTTACGGAGAGAAGAAAAATCTGGTCGCCTTTGTCGAAGAAGAATCAGATGAAGTGTTTCAATTTTCTGACGCTTTTCGGCTGCCGGCAGCATTCTGGGTCATCAGCTTGCTTTGTGTGACTTATTATTCGGCTATTTTCCCTTTCCAAGGAGCGGCAACCGACTTTTTTGTGGAAAGGTACAGCATGAACAATGTTGACGCCGGGCGTCTCGCCGGGACAATTATTTTAATTTCCATGTTTTCCACCTGGATTTTTGGCGCGATTGTGGACAAATTTGGCAAAAGAGCCACGATGATGATCATCGGTTCCCTGGCGATGATTCCCTGTCATGTTTCCATGGCGTACACAAATATCAACCCCTGGATCCCAATGGTGGTACTGGGACTTTCTTTTTCTCTGGTTCCGGCCGCGCTCTGGCCCGCATTGCCGCTCATGGTTAAAGAAAGGCAACTTGGCACAGCCTACGGCGTCATTGCCATGATTCAAAATATCGGACTTTTCGCTTTTCCGCTCGCTGTCGGAGCAATCCGGGACAAAACCGGCAGTTACAATCCGGCAATGATCATGTTTGCGGGGCTTGGAGTGCTCGGACTTATTTTTGCCATTTGGCTTAAAGTTATTGAGGGGAAATCCGGGGGGTATTTGGAAAAAGCGTGATCTGCCGAGTGACATTAGTCATTTGTTTCTGGCAAAATTTAGTTTCCAAAAAATGGTTTTTTTCAAGATAAAGTGTGTGTGGCTGGTGACCATGTAGCATAAATAGCTATCTAAAAAATTTTGTAGTATTTTAAGGAACCTGATCGGTGAAGAAATTACTGGAACAATATCTTAAAAATCTCACTGAAACTTTGAAACGTGGCGACGCCCGTGAAGAAAGTTATTATAAACATCTTGACGAGTTGGTTAAACAGTGTGCAGAAATTCAAGAGATTAAAAACGTTGATGTAACTATTCTTCCCAAAAAGACGGAAGCAGGAAACCCTGACTTTCGTGTCTGGGATGGGAAAAATCATATAACCGGTTATATCGAGGCCAAAGATCCGTCGGTCACTAATCTGGATTACGTTGAAGGAACAGAACAATTAGAACGGTATTTATCTACTTTTCCAAATGTCATTCTGACAAATTTCTACGAGTTTCGGCTTTACCGCGATGGGCAGCGCATTGCACAAGTAATGATTGGGCGACCAGTCATCGCTAAAAAACTGCAAACTGCACCGCCGTTAGAAAATGTTGATCAATTCAAAGAACTATTTGATCTATTCTTTTCTTTTTCTCTGCCCAAAGTTAAAACCGCACGTTCTCTGGCAATCGAATTAGCCAAACGCACGCGATTCCTGCGCGATGAAGTGATTTCTGTGGAAATGGCAGAAAACGGCAGCAAAGGGCACAAGCAACTCATTGGATTTTTTGAAGCTTTTAAGAAATATTTGATCTCTACTTTAACACAAAAACAGTTTGCTGATATTTACGCCCAGACCATTACCTATGGCCTGTTCGCTGCCCGAACCAGGGCGAATGGTGAGTTTAACCGCAAACTGGCATTCGATTTTATCCCCCATACGATTGGCATTTTGCGCGACGTTTTCCGCTTTATCTCATTGGAAGAACCGCCCAAATCGCTGCAAATTATTGTCGATGATATTGCTGAAATTTTAAATGTTGCCGATGCTAACAAAATCCTTCATGAATATCAGCGCACCGGAAAAGGCAGAGATCCGATCATTCATTTTTACGAGACCTTTCTAGCGACCTATGATCCTGAAATTCGAGAACGTCGCGGAGTTTATTACACACCGGAATCCGTAGTCGGCTATATTGTCCGTTCCATTCATTCCATCCTTAAATCGCATTTTGATCTAGCGGATGGTCTCGCCAATGAAGAAGTAAAACTACTTGATCCGGCTGGCGGCACGCTAACCTTTCCGGCGGAAGCTATTCGCCTGGCAGCCGATGAATTTAAAGCGAAATACGGCGCAGGCGGTTTGCACCGCTGGATAAAAAAGCACATTCTGGCCAATTTTCATTCGTTTGAACTGATGATGGCGCCCTATGCTATTGGTCATTTAAAGATTGGGTTTATTTTTGAAGAACTCGGTTACAAAATGGCCGATGATGAACGCTTTAAACTCTACCTGACCAACACCCTGGAAATGGACGAAATCAAACAAATCTCCATTCCCGGACTTTCATCTTTGAGCGAAGAAAGCCATCTGGCCGGAAAAGTGAAAAAAGAACAGCCGGTGCTGGTGATTTTGGGTAATCCGCCTTACAGTGGCATTTCCGCCAATATCAATGAATGGACGGAACGATTGCTCAAAGAAGATATTGATGGAACGCAGAGTTATTACAAAGTGGACGATCAACCCCTTGGCGAAAAAAATCCGAAATGGTTACAGGATGATTATGTCAAATTTCTGCGCTTTGCCCAGTGGAAAATCCAGACTTCCGGGTATGGCATCGTTGGCATGATCACCAATCACAGCTATCTGGACAATCCCACCTTTCGCGGCATGCGCCAGAGTCTGATGAAAACCTTTGATGAGATTTACATTCTTGATCTGCACGGTAACAGCCTGAAAAAGGAAACCACCCCTGATGGCGGCAAAGATGAAAATGTGTTTGATATCCGTCAGGGTGTAGCGATTGCGCTGTTTGTAAAAAATAAAAACCCCAAAGAGTCACAGGTGTATCATGGAAATTTATTTGGATTACGCGAAGAAAAATATAATTGGCTGGATAAGAATAATTTTAAGAAAAAAAATTATGAAAAAATTGAACCGCAAGGTCCATATTATTTTTTAGTTAAGAGAAACACTGAAAAAATACAAAAGTATTTGCAATGGAAACAAATTAATGAAATTTTTCAAGTGAATAGTGTCGGGATTGTTACATCACGGGATAACTTTGTAATCAGCTTTGATAAAAGAGAATTAAAAAATAGGATAATGCAATTCCAGAATCTTTCACAACCAGATGAGATAATTCTTCAGGCTTTTAATGTAAAAGAAAAGTTGAACTGGAGCATTAAAGATGCTCGAAAAAATATATCAAAAATCAGCAACTTGGATGGTTATATAAAAGAAATTTTATACCGCCCATTTGATAAGCGCTACATATTTTACCATCAATCTTTAATCGAACGAATGCGCTCTGAAGTCATGCACCACATGCTGGAAGAAAATATTTCACTTTGTTTTATGCGCCAATTTTCGGGGAATATCCCATATTCACACTTTTTGGTAACAGAATACATGGTTGATAACCGCACTTTTTTTAGTAGCAAGGGTATAATTCAACAAGCTCCCTTATACATATATCCCGATAAAAACAACAATGAAAATCGAAGAGCTGGCTCTACAATGATGATTGTTTTCGACGAAAAGGAAACCTACGGCAAGAAACCCAATATTTCACCTGCAATTTTTGAGAACTGCAATTTTTGAGAAATTAGAGAAAGTGTTCTTTAAAAGACCATTACCGGAAGATATCCTTTACTACATTTACGGCATTTTTTACAGCAACATCTACCGCCAAACATACGCCGAATTTCTAAAAATCGATTTCCCGCGCGTTCCCTTTACCGCCAACTTCACGCTTTTCAAAAAAATGGGCAAATTCGGCAAAGAACTGGCCGATTTGCATTTACTGAAAAGTCCGGCGCTTGATCCACCGGTCGCTAAATTTCAGGGCAGCAGCACGAATGATCGTATTGAAAAAATAAATTATAAAGAAGATGAGCAACGCATTTACATCAACAAAAACAAATATTTTGAAGGCGTTGCGCCGGAAGTTTGGAATTATCATATCGGCGGGTATCAGGTGCTG
>JAADGR010000464.1 GCA_013152225.1 Calditrichota bacterium | reverse complement strand
TTCATTTGTTTTTCAAAATTATTTTGCCGTATTTGGCGAGGTTACATCCAAAAAATTGGGGTAGAAGTTATCCGCAGCTTTGGTATGTATGGGGGCACGGAAGATTAAGTCGAGTTGTAAAGAAAATTTGTGGGGTTTTAACAGGGCATGAAATAAGCAAAACCGAGTTGGGGTATAGTGGTTGTGGATATGTTGACAGACATTGCCGCTGGTGTGACAAGTTAATTCAAGTACCGATAGAAGAAGAGGAAATTCCTAAGTCATTGGAAGATTATTCTTATATAATTGAACAATTGGAATGTAGAAACAAGGAGAACAATCATGAACGAACATGATCGCAAACGCTTTGTCATCACGTTATTCGTTGTCGCGGCGCTGTTTATTCTGGCGCTGCTGGTTCTACAGAACCACTTTTTTGACACCCAGGCCTATCAATACCAGAAAACATTTGGCGGCAACATCTTGGTTTACGAGAAGATTTTTCAAACCAATGACTGTAATGAATTATTGGATGCACTGAATCTACTGGACAGACAATGGAACGAAGCAAAATGGGGCACGCCAAAACACAAATGGCTTACCGGGTATATTGCGGCGGTTTATCATCAACTGGGGCGACTTGAATGCGGCAAGAATTTTGTGGAGGCAAAGTAATGTCGGAATACATGCTTGATATCCTGCTTAATACACTCGATGTTTTCACTGTTTTTGATCAAAGAGATGATGATTGGATTAAAATTGAGAATCCAAATATCCTCGCAGTTTCAAAACAAAAAGAACCGACTCAAGGGGCGGCATTAATTCGAATCGGTAAAAAAGAGGCATGGATTCCGAAATCTCAAATGAAATGCGACTTCGATCGAAACATTTATATTCGTCGCTGGATTTGGGAGAAAAATTTTTAGGAGATATCATGAGAACAAAATCCGAGATCAAACAGCAAATCAAAAAATTAAAAGATGAAAGTGACCGTTTCTTCGGCGAAATGGATCGCTTGCTTGACAAACTAAAAACGAAAGCAATAACGCTGGAGCAATATGACACCAGATTCAACATCTACAAAGAAATTATCAATCAAATCGACAGAGAAATTAAAGTCTTAAAATGGGTATTGGGAGAACGGGAATGGTTGTCGTAGAACCACGAGTTTTTGTTTTGAATTATCAGGGGCACGACTTATCAGATGCCGAGCGTTTCGGAAAACTTGTGCCACTAACACACGGGAATCAGCCGGTTTTTGACACCGACAGACTGTTGTGGACGCTACGCCAACGCTTGGAAATGAATGATTTCCGGCCACAGCAAGATTACATATTACTGTCCGGTGGCGGCGTTTTGCATTTCTTAATCGGTGCAATACTAAGCGAATACGAGAAAGTGAATGTGTTGATTTGGAATGCGAAGACAAGGCATTATGTGCAAAGGGAAGTGAATTTTAAGCAAAGCTAAGGTGTATTAAACTAAAAACAATAGGTGCAAAAATGAAGATAATCGTAAAAGGCGATAAAGCAGAGTTTGATGTTTATGATTTTATTTGGGAATTGCTTGATGGCACAGATGAGGAAACGGTTAAAAATATTGCTGATAGTCTGGCATGTCACGACAAAATAATTAAGTATGTTGCCGATCAAATAATTGATGGTTGGACAGAGTTAATGAGTCATGGCCATAAATCAATTATTGCTCATCCAGAACCATATAATCCACTCGACAAAGCCGTTCGCCGCATTGCCAAGTCAAGTTCTTACATAGCCAAAAGAGAAATTGAAAATCTTGAGCAGGAACTTATTTCAGCGAAAGAAAAAATACAGCAACTTGAAGAAGAATTAGATAAATACAAGTATCCAGATCGTTTTAAATAAAAACCAAAAAGGAGCAACCATGAACCTCGGAGAAAAAATTGATCGGCTTTACCGGCTCAGAGAAGAACGGCTTCGCCTGCAGCGCCAAGCCGATGAAGTAAAAAAACAAGAAAACGTGGTAAAAGATGAGTTACTGGAACTCATGCAAATCGAAGGCATTACAAAGGCCGCCGGTGAAATCGCTTCGATTTCGATTGGCATTGACATTTATCCGAGAGTCGTCGAGAAGCAGAAATTCTACCGCTGGGCGGTGGAGAACAACCGCTTTGATTTGCTGCAGTCATCGGTAAATAAAGCGCCAATTAAGGAAATGGTGGAACTTGAAAACGAATTGCCACCCGGGGTTGAAGTTTATACCGACTGGAAAGTAACATCACTTCGTAAAAAATAAAAAGGAGAAACCATCATGGCAGAATTATTTGATCAGAACAAAGCCGTTGAAAAGAAACAGGACCAGGCCATCACCAAGCTGACTGAGCCGATTCCCGGTCTCGAGGATTTTGGCCAGGAAGATTTAATTGTTCCTCGCCTGAAGGTCCTGCAGGGCCTTAGCGCCGAAGTTGCCGATGGCATCGCACCAATGGGGTCAATCGTGAACTCGCTGACGAAAGATGTGGTCGCGAAAGTAAAGGATAAAAAAGCCGAGATCGAAGTCATCCCAATTAAATACGGCAAATATCGCCTCCGCTTTGCAGCCCGGGAACTCGGTGGACAGATTCTCTGCCGCTCCAATGATGCGAAAACAGGCGAAGGAGACCCTGGCGGCGACTGCGCGACTTGCCCGTTTGCCAAATGGGGCAAAGACGAGACTGGCAAGAACAAGGCCCCGGAATGCACGTTGATTTTGAATGTACTGGCGATGGTGCGGGGCTATGACTTCCCCATCCCGATTGCGGTGCCGTTTGCCCGGACCAGTATGCCTGCCGGTCGGCAATTCGCGAATCTTATGTTCATGCGCCAGCGCCCGGTGTGGGAGTTTGCTTACAAGCTCGCGACGAAGTTTGAAAACAAAAAGCAAGGTCAGTATTATATCTGGGAAGTCAAACCCGCCGGAGAATCCACAAAGCAGGAACAAGAGCAAGCTCGCGGCTTCTACGAGATGCTGAAGACGGTGACGGTGCAGGTGCATGAAGAACCGCTGGAAAGCGAAGTAGATGACAGTGGAAATACTAATCCAGAGTATGGCGGCGATAGTGAACCTGAGTTTTAGTTAGTCACGGGATGGTCTTTGGAGAATCGGCGGTACTGGCCCGTGCACGGTGCTGCCATGCTGCACATCGTTGTAGTATGTAGGGGCAGGCGGTGCAGTTCTTTTCAGGCATTTTTCTGGCTGCATCGCCTGTAAATTAAGAGAAGGAGTTAGAAAAAATGAATAATTATAAAATTTTTGAGATTTCTTCATATGAAATTAAACAAATAATTTCTATAGAAACTGTTGCAAATCGTATAAAAATAACGATTTGTGATACCGCTAATTATTTCGGCGCTACCACTGGCCATTTTAAAGAAGCGTATTTGACGCCTGAACAAGCACGTAAAATTGCCGAGGAATTAATTCAAATGGCCTGGATTATTACAGATAATAAAAAGGAGTAAGCCTTGCCAACCCAAAAACAAACCATTGACAGGCTCAGAGAAACGCTGAAAAAACTTGGTCTCAAGCACCGCCTCATCAAAATTCACGGCGGGCGCTACCAGGAAGCCGGGCTCCCGGACCTGATGATTTTCATTAGATCAGGAAAAAAAACATTGCAGATGTGGGTTGAGATAAAGCGCAGTTGGCGCGATACCCCGGAGGCTTTGCAGCGCTGGAATGTGGAGGAGAATTTGCCACAGTTTGGCTGGGTGACCGGATATTTGGTGGGGACAGAGTTTAAGCATGGCTGGGATCATGTGGATACCTTGAATATTAAATCGGTTATTTTTACGGAGTTGAGGAGAAGAAGATGAAAAAAATTTATAATTTAATTATGTTTATCGGTTTAGTAGTTCTATTTTTATTTGTTTCGTGCAATTATTTTTTTTATGGCAAAGAACCAAAACTGTTTCATGTACTATTAATTTTATTAACTTATATGGAAAGCAAAAGTAATGGTCTTTTAAAATGAACACCGCCACCAAACGCCTCTGGGCAGAGCTTCTGCTGCGCCAGACCAAGGAATGGCAGTTATTTGAAAAAGCCACGGCGCAGATGAACGGCTTTACTATGCGGTTGAAACGTCAGGGTATTGAACCTGGCAATGACGAATCCTGGCAGCAGTGGTATAGAAGATTTGTTAAGAAGGTGGAGAAACCGCTGGAGGAGAAATGGCGGGAAATATTAAAAACAATGGAGAAGTAAAATGCTTAGAAAAACAATAATCAGATTTTTGGCATCGTTTTTTATAAGTTATTTGATCGTTGCATTTATTAAATTCAATATCTATTTACCAGATTTTACTACTAACGAAAGAGCATTAATTTTCCTCGAAAGCATTTTTATTTTTATATTCATTACAATTGCTAAAAAGTTAAAAGACTCATTTTGAGCCAAAATTAAATTTGCATAATCTTACATTTTATTATTATTAAAATATA
>JAADGR010000220.1 GCA_013152225.1 Calditrichota bacterium | reverse complement strand
GAAAAGGGAACAGATGTTTGACGAAATGGATGCTGTCATAGTTTATTCGAAGCGAAGCTTCCGAGAGATCGTTCCGTCCCAAATGCAATTTGGGACGGAGGGGCGCAGGAAAATGAAAGCCCCCCCTTTGTTTCCCCTTTGTCCCAAGTTACACTTGGGACGAAGATAGAGAGCAAGAAGCTTTGCTTCGGGAATGAAAAGGGGACAGATGTTTGACGAGATAGATGCTGTCATAGTTTATTCGAAGCGAAGCTTCCAAGAGATCGTTCCGTCCCAAATGCAATTTGGGACGGAGGGGAAGAGACTGAATTTCTACTCGTTGTTTTTCTTGATGAGAACTACATACGATGTCCCTTTTTTTGTCCGGTCCCCTTTTCCCGTGGCAAGGATAATTTCGTTCCTGCCGTCATTATCCGCATCGCCCACGGCCAGCCAGGATGATTCGGCCTTGTCTTTGTTGAAATCAACCAAAAGCGTTTTGTGGATTTTTCTTTCTGCATCGATCTTGTATAAAAACACATACCCCAAATGTTCGCTGGCGATCTTTTCCGATTGGTTGTCGCCGCGGGTGGAGATAACCAGTTCGTTTTTACCGTCATTGTTCGCGTCGGCAACGGCCATCATTTTCTCAAAATAAGCCATGTCCAAATCTTTATCCTCATTCGCAAAAGTATAGATCGGCACAGCCTTGTCACTCACACGATATCCAAGTACGGTCGCCTTGTTAATATTTTGCTTGCGTTTCCAGCCGACAATCAATTCGTTTTGCCCGTCATTGTCAACGTCGCCAATGACCAGGGAGGCGTAAAAGCATTTCTTGCCGTCAAAGCCGTCGATCACCACGCGCGGGGGAAGCACCAGATCACCATGCTCATCAAATTCAAAAATTTCAACGCTGGCCTTCCCGGCGCGAAAGCTGTTCGAGGTGATGTATTCCACCTGACCATCGTTATCCACATCCGCGATCATTGATTCTTCACCGGAACCGGAAAGCTGGTATAATTTTCTCGCTTCAATGCTCGTCAACCTTTTATCGGCATCATAGCGAATAATCTCGCCGCCGCCGCAGTAAGCAGAGATGACTTCCGGCATGCCGTCCTTATCGAGATCATAAATTGCAAAATCATGTGTGTATGAACTTTTGTTGCATCCCGGCTGGACGGATATCTTCTTTGTGATTTTAGAGCCGTCCGTTTCAAAGACGTAGAAACGCGCCGTATCGCCGGTTTCCTGACCTGTACCGAGTATAATTTCATTTTTTCCGTCATGATTCAAATCCACAACTTTGACGGCCAGGCCCATGCCCGGGAAATTCTGCGCCAGGTTTTCAGCAAGCATTCGCGTCTGCCATTCTTTGCCGATTTTTTTAAACAAATACAACCGGCTGTCCGGGCAGCCGGTGGTGAGAATTTCGTTATTGCCGTCGTTATCCGCGTCACCAATTTCGACATCCCAACCGGCATAGCTTTGGTCAATTTTTGCGATAATTGTTCCATGCCAGCCGGAAGCAAGATGCGCGATGTCATCAAGTTTTGGTGCTTTATTCTGCGTACAAGAAGAAAAGACGAAAACCAGAAAAAGTAATGAAATAGATTTAATCTTTATCATAGCGCTCTCCAAATTATCAATTCTAATAAGCCGACTCCGGATGTAACTTGTCATTCCTTGTCCACCATGTCGCCTTGCGCAGGGATTCCTCACTTGGTGCAGGCCAAAACAAACTGGCAAACAAGCCGACAAGCAATACAGTCAGATTTCCGAATACATTTATTACAAAAGGATGAATAGAGCTATCCAGGGAAAAGGGTAACAGACTGGCTTTCAGAGACTCTTTCATTATCAGACTTTTATATGCATCGGTTTCTTTTTTTCCAATTGTATCTTCCAGTTTATTGATAAATTCGCCTTTACCCCTGATTTCCTGGTCCTTAAATGAGCTCAGTTTTATTATAATATTCTCGCTTAAACCCGCACTTTTCAATTTATCTAAAGCCTGGTCGGATATATTAAAAGTGGCCAAATTACTTGCCGTCAGCCACAGGATCATGATGACCCCGGCAGCCACGCCGATTTTTGCTCCCTGGCTATTGGCACGTTTAAAAAAGAATCCCAGGAGAAAAAAACCACCCAGTCCGGCGGAAAAAACAGCACCAAAGAAAAAAGCGAGATCCAGGAATGTTTTGGTGTTCATCAACGAAAGTTCGTAGGCGGCAAAGATACCAAGACCACCGAGGAACAGGGTGAAGACACGCCCCATGGTTAAATAATGTTTGTCATCCCGATCTTTTACGAAAAACTTTTTATACCAGTCAACGGTTACGACCGTGGCCCCGGCATTCATTCCCGAATCGATAGTTGACATGGCCGCCGCCATCACAGCCGCAATGACAAAACCGCCTAATCCTTCAGGCAATTGGGTTAAAATAAAGTGAGGATAGACCTCGTCGGCACGCAGCCCTGCGGGTAAAAGGCCAATATGGTGCTGGTAAAAAACCCAAATACAAGTTCCTACAAACATGAACAGGGCCCAGACGGGAATGCAGCCAAGTCCCACAACCAGAGTGGCTCGTTTTGCTTCTTTGTCTGTTGATGGAGCAAGGTAGCGTTGGATTTTTATCTGATCGGTGGAAAATTCCTGAATATTGCCAATGATACCTGTTATTGTAAACATCCAGAAAGTGTCACGGGTCAGATCAAAGTTCCATGAAGTCGTTACTTTAAATTTTCCCGCGTCTGCTGCATATTTTAAGACACCAAACATGCCCCCGTCTACTTTGGAAAAAATGATGGCAACAGTGAAAAGGCCGCCAAGTACCAGCAAAATAGTCTGAACGACATCCGTCCAGATTACAGCCTCAAGTCCACCCATAAGTGTATAAAGCGTGACGAGTATTCCCACGACTACAATAATGCTTGGCAAATTCCATCCGGTTAAAACGCGCAAGGGCAAGGCAAGCAAAAAGAGTACGGTACCAACCCGATAAATCGCAAAAAGCACATACACAAAGCTGGCATAACTTCGCCCCCAGACGCCGAATCGTTTTTCAAAATACTCATAAGCACTGACAAAGCCGCTTCTTCTATAAAAAACAACAAAAAAGATGATGCCTGCAAATGCAGCGATCGGAAGCATCAATCCCGGAAGCAATCTGCTCCAATTTCCTGCAAAGGCAGTTCCGGGGTAAGCCAAAAAAGTTACGGAACTGATTGCCGTTCCTAAAAGAGAGATGCCCACAGCCCAGCCCGGCATGGATCGACCACCAATAAAAAAATCTTCCGAAACTTTGATTTTTTTTGTCGTCCACACCCCTACACCGATTATGCCCACAAAATAGAGAATTATGGCGAAAATGTCACCTGCTCTGAAACTGAATTGTTCTGTCATGCTCTTGCCCTCATTTTATGCCCAGTGGTTGGAATTAAAATTCATCAAAACAAAAATATTACTGAAAAAGTCTTTATTTCATACGGTTTGAAATTAAAGTGAATCTTGTTTCCCGAAAAATCCAGCGGTTGTTCATCCTTTTCCAGTAAATTGCACTCGGCCGCGGATTTGATCGGCCAGGCAAATTCCATTTCCGCCTCACCTCTCTGGTTGTATGCCTCATAAACGCGGATAATTATTCTGTCGTCATCCTCCGCTTTTTTAACCGTTTCAATAATAATGTTTTCGCGATTTATCCCGGCAAATGAAAATTTGTCCGGAAGTCCTGCATTTTCTGAAATAAAAATATTCTTCCTTAAAAGAGGGTAATTCAACTCGTACGCCGCTTGCACAACCCGACCTTCTTGCCAATTGCCTTTGTGTGGAAAAAGGGAATAGCAAAATTCGTGATGTCCAATGTCCGCGTTGGGATCAGGGTCGATGGCCGATTTGATGAGCGTCAGTCTGATGACATTATCTTTTATGTCATAACCGTATTTGCAGTCATTCAAAAGGCTGACGCCATAATCTCCCTCGGACAGATCAGCCCATTTTTGCGCCGGGACTTCAAATTTGCCTTTGTCCCAGTCCGTGTTCCAGTGGGTAGGCCGTTCGATGTTGCCGTAAGGTATTTCGTACGTTGCATGGTTCGCATGGATGTTGACCGGAAATGCAACTTTGAGCAGAGTCTGGTGTTGCTGCCAGTCCACTTTTGTTTCGAAATCTATGCGTGGGACATTGTTGTAGATTGAAATCGTTTGGTGAATGGTCGAGTCGCCGAATTTCCTTTTAATGAACAATCCGCCACGAACAGGTCCTTCTTCCACCACTTTTATTTCTTCTGCCTCATCCAGGTCCAAACATTTGTCCTGATAGAAAATATCAATATCCCAGGCGTTGTTGCGTAAAGGCCGATCTTCGAAAATTTGCAGGACGTTAGCGGCCTGGCCTTTTTCAATGATCTCGCGATCGTGTTGTTTGTCATAGATCGATATGATGCGACCGTTTTCATCCAATTCGATTTTAAAAAATTGGTTTTCCAAAA
>JAADGR010000068.1 GCA_013152225.1 Calditrichota bacterium | reverse complement strand
ATCTGTACCGGGCCGGAAAATCCGGAGCTGGTCCATTTGATTTCGTGTTGAGAACCGGCCTTCCAGTTTTCCCCGCCATTGGGGGATAAAATCGTTATTGTTTGAGCCGGTAATATTGCGGAATATAATAGCACAATGGCGACTATCAAAACTAGTATGTAATTTTCTCTTTTCATAATAATTTCTCCTATCAAGTTTTTGGTTTAGAATTCTTTATCGGTTTCAAATTTAGCCGAAGGCATTCCAATAATTTTCTGATAAAACTGTCGTATCAAAAGGGAGAAGGTTCCATCTTTGATACCGTTGGTTTGAGCAGTGGAATTGATTTAAAATATAAAAAGAATGAGGGATGAAAATGCCGGAAAAAAGATTCAAAGCGGACCTCCTTTTGGGATAATTTTTATAATACATTTCTATTATTATTACGTATCAATTTGATGAATTACATAAGATTTTTTGTAACAGAGGATTTTACCGCAGGTTGTTGTGAATGGACTGATCTAAAGCGAGACTTTGCGAATTTGTAACAATTCAGGAATGAAGGGGAAAAATAGTAAGAAAATAAATTGTTTAAACGAATTATTTTTATGATATTTATACAAAATAATTGTAATTGATCAGATGGGTTAAAATTAAAAGTCATAATAAAGCCAAGACTTCCTAACCCTGCGATCGGCTGTAAGAATTTTTATGTAATCTCCCTGTCTCATTCGTAGAATAAGTGAAAAGAATAATGGATATTGGTATTCATAGCAGGCTTGATGAGGACATTCAGTGGATCGAGTATTATGTTAAAAATAAAGATGTTGAGACGTTAGGAAAACTTTACGAGAAATATAAAAAACAAATCTATATTCACTGTTTAAAATTGATGAAAAATACCGAAGACGCAAAAGACATGACAAGCGATACATTCATAAAAGCCTTCGAAAAGATACATACCTTCAGATTAGATTTTCCATTTTATCCCTGGTTGAGCCGTATCGCTTCCAATCTCTGTATCGATCAATTACGAAAACGGAGCCGATATCAATATGAAGACATCGAACAAACATACGCTGTATCTTATTCTGAAGAGACAATGGAGGAACGTGAATACCAGAATGAATTGAAACATAAAATTCAAGTAACAATCGAAAAATTGAAAACAGAACAAAAGCGCTGTTTTTCATTGTTTTATATTTATCACTTATCTTACGAAGAGATTACCGAAAGAACAGGATTCTCGCATAATGCGGTACGTTCTCATATCCAAAATGGACGGCGAAGATTTAAAATATTAATGGAGCAGTCATAATGCTGTCTGGACATAAAGAACAAAATTTTGATAAAAAATACGGAAAGGCCTTGCATAAAATAAAAACGACAATTACAGCTTCTTGTCCGGATGCTGAAATATTGCTGCAATATTACCGGAATGAATTAGCACCGGAACACAGAAAAAAAATTCAACAACATGCAGATATTTGTCCCCATTGTCTTCTTGCTCTGTCCCACCTTGAACATGCTGATAAAGCCGACGAAAAGCTTCCACAAAATTGGCAGATGTTCGAACAAGAAATGGATACGGCTGTCTATTCATATCTGGATTCGAAAGCTGGGGGAAGAGGGAAATCTTTTCTCAAGTCAAATTGGTTGGAAAGATTTCTTGCAGGGATTCACTGGTCATTGGCTAATCTGATGCCTAAACCGGCTGCCATAGGTTTGGCGGCGGTGGTAATAATCGGAACAATCTATTCTTATGCTTACATAAGCCGCCCGGATTATTTTGATATGGCAAAATTCAAAGTTAAACCGTTGGCTGCAATGCGAAGTGCTGCAATTGCAGATAACGAATTGCAAAAGGGTTTGCACAGCTTTGATCGCGGCAACTATTCCGCTGCCGTCAGACAATTAAGTTCATTTATTTCACATTCACCGGATAGCTATGTTGCTAATCATTATCTTGGCATAGCTTATTTAATTGATGCAAAAAAAAGTTTGCCCGGTTTAACTTTTGATTATGATGATAAAAAGGTTAATCATGGGAAACAATATTTACAGAAAGCTCTCGCCCTATCCGGCAATAATTATTTTTATCAGGAAGATAATTATTGGTATTTGGCAAAGGCCGCTTTAATGTCGGAAGATTTAAGCGACGCAAAAATGTACCTGCACAAGATATTAGCATTGGATCATCCCGGTCTGATGAGAAAGGACAAGGCCCGAAGCTTTCTGAAAGCAATAGAGTAAGTTTGAACAAGCATTTGGAATGTACAGGAATTCAACTCCGGCCCCGGCATCAGTTGACGGGTCGTCTAAGAGTTGGTCCTCCAACCCAAAACGATTGCCGGGTATCCGTTTAAAATTACTTCAAACCATTCTCCCAATCCCCAATTAAAATAAAGGCCCCCCAATAAAAGGGGTTTTGCTTCCAATCGTTAGTATGGATCATGTCTATCTTTGCCTGTTGCAATGCGCGACTTTTATTCATCCCCGCTCGCAAATTTGCGTAAAATTTTGTCATCAGCTCAGCCGTAGATTCATCCTGAACCTGCCACAAACTGACCAGTAAACTGGAAGCGCCGGCGTAAAGAAAAGCCCTGCTCAAGCCAACAATTCCTTCACCGCGCCGTAATTTCCCCAAACCGGAATTACAGCCGCTCAAAGCGACCAAATCCGCATGCAGCTTTAAATTAAAAATTTCATAGGTCTGCAAATATCCGTCTTCCCCATCCTTTTCACCCCGGGCAAAAACGATTTTTGAATACAGCGGCTGTTGATCATCTGCAATATAGTGGGTGGCAAGATGGATCAATTTGTAATCAGGTGCATATTTTTTGAAATTGGCTTCTGTGGCATTTTTACCCGTAAAGGTCATACTATACTCAAAATGCCGGGCTATGGTTTTCGCTTCATTCTCTGCAAAAGGCAGTTGAACGAATTCCTGATTTCTTAATTCTGAATTGCCCGGCAACAAAGATGCTATTCTATTTAAAAATCCATCTTTTTTCATCCCGCCAAAATCCGGATTTCCGAATGCAAGCAAGTCATTTTGAGCTATTTTTGTATTTCGCAATTTTGGATTCAGCAAGCTAACGGCAGGAATGTAAGAAATCGGATGATCTTCAATTAAATAGTGCACCTCCTTTTCACTATACTCCGTTACCAGCAATTCAAAAGGAAAGAAAAACAGAACATCGTCCGGCACAATGATTAGATCCGTTTTCTGTTGTAGCAGCGTATCGTCAACGACATCCGTAATAAGGGTTTGGTATAAATCGTGCAGAAGATCAACCTGAATATTTGCCCAGCGATGATCTATGGCAACATTTTCCATTTTTTTCTCATGATCAAAAAGCGGACTGATCTGTGCAAGTTTAGTTTTCAACTCCTGGCGGGATAATTCGATAGCTTTAAAATCCATTCCTTCAGCAGTAAAAATCCAACAATAGATTTTTTCGGATGCAACAAAATATTCAATTAATAATTGATGCTCATTCAACAACTTTCCTTTAATTTCCGCAGCGGAAAGAATAGCTGGATGTTCCAACTGATAAAATTCAGGATGCTTTGTTTTAATTTCCTGCAGCAAATGCGCTTTTTTTCGTTGCAACGATGAAATTTCACTTTCGATTTTAACGATTTTGCTTTGATCCTGTTGCTTCTCCGATTTATTCGATTCTTCCTCTGAAGAAGCATGTTTTGCTTCAATTTGTGATTCCGCATCTATAATTTGGTTGCGTAAATCAAGCGGTATGTCTTTTAGTCGATGAAACATTTTACCGGAGTAAAGCATTTCCAGCATGCCTCTTGCTTTGGCTCTCTCGGCGTACGAAAAAGCGGCTTCGCCAAATTTGTCTTTAGATTCTGTCCCGTGAAGGATATAAAGGATGTCAATCAGTTGTTCATAAACATTCAGATTGATACTTTGAAAAGTGGAACGGTTTTCCGACAGTAATAATGAGCTTCTCACATTTTCTATCAGTTCGATTGCCGCCAATAAATGACGGCGGGCATCACCATAGTTTCCCTGCTGCTTATAGACCCGGGCTAATAAACTATGAGACATCCAAATCGACGGGACCTCATGAATGCCCTTGCTGATTTTTAATGCTTGTGTAAGCAACCGAATGGCATCATCGGAATCTCCCTGTAAAAATGATAAATCACCCAGTCTTAACAACTGCTTTGCTTCAAGATCTTTACTTTGGATTTGTCTGGCAATTTTAAGCGAATTCTCTAATTTTTTTTGCGCATCTTTGAATTTCCCCATCTCCATTTGCAGCAAACCAATGTTGCCGAGAAAGACGGATTGGTTATTCAAATCTCCAATTTCTCTTTCTATCTGCAACGAACGATTATAATACTCTAATGCTTTGTCACGATGATCCAATGAATGGTGGGAGGCGCCCATATTGCCAAGATATGCAGCTAACTGGTATTTGGCGCCAATTTCTTCTGCAATCGAGGCCGCTTGTTCTGTGTATT
>JAADGR010000005.1 GCA_013152225.1 Calditrichota bacterium | reverse complement strand
ATAGTAAGAAACAAGCCTTCATAATGAGCACCTTGTAATTATTTTGTCCCGGAACATTTTGGCTATTTTTGCAAACTTGAAGATAGCCTGCTGCTGTACAGCGTTCACCCGCCCCGTGACCTGTCGCACTTTTATTTTCTTAATTCCGTCAAATGTCCGGCAGGCCTGATGTTCTGTTTGAGTTCGGCGTCAAATGCACGCGCCGCTTTTTCCAGTCTTGCAACAACCTCAGGGAACTTGTCGGCAACATTATGCTTTTCGCCTATATCGTTTTCCAGATCGAACAGCGACAAACCAATTTCCCT
Source organism: Calditrichota bacterium (assembly GCA_013152225.1). Taxonomy (GTDB): domain Bacteria; phylum Zhuqueibacterota; class Zhuqueibacteria; order Residuimicrobiales; family Krinioviventaceae; genus Hydrothermomicrobium. Next base: position 4,520 of record JAADGR010000005.1, on the reverse strand, counting down.
GTCATAGTCATACTCGCCCGGCAGTTGCCGGCCCTGATGAGCGTTTTATACTTGTGCGGCAAGTGAAGTTTCCATTTACCGCTGCGCACTGCCTGAAGTTCATCACGAAAATAAAAATAGAGTACATTATGAGGCGTTTTGGCGCCGGGTTCGCCAAAGATGAGAGGCCGAATATCCTTGCCGTCAACTTTTCGTTTGGGCATATCGGCATCAGCGAGATTGACAATGGTCGGCAGAATATCTATGGAAGAGGTCAGTTCCTTGCACACGCTCCCGGCAGGAACTCGTCCGGGCCATCGAATAATGAATGGTTCGCGTTGCCCGCCATCGAAAGATGTTCCCTTTCCCTCACGCAGCGGTTTGGCACTGCCGGCATGATTGCCGTACGTAAGCCAGGGCCCGTTATCCGAAGTAAACATGACCATCGTATCCTCATCAAGCCCCAAATCTTTTAGTTTTTTAAAGATTTGTCCGACCGACCAATCAAGCTCCATGATAACATCGCCATACAACCCCTGTGCTGATTTTCCATTAAATTTATCCGAAACAAATAACGGCACATGAGGCATGCTATGAGCAAGATAAAGAAAGAACGGTTTGTGGGAGTTGTTCTCAATAAATTGAAGCGCGGCCTCTGTGTATCGCGTTGTCAATTGCGATTGATCGGGATTGTACTCGATCACTTTTTCGCCTTTGATTAACGGCAAAGGGGGAAAGTGGAACTCGTCATTCTCGGGGTGGTTCGGCCACATGTCATTGGAATAAGGGAGACCGAAATAGTCATCAAATCCATGCCTTGTGGGCAGGAATTCCGGATCATCTCCCAGATGCCATTTGCCAACACACATGGTAGAATAGCCTTGCTCCTTCAGCAGGTCGGCAATTGTTTGTTCATCGGGATTGAGGCCGGTGTCGCCCAGCATGCCGCTGACGGTCTCCGGCGCCAGCACACGCGGCAGTCCCACACGGACAGGGTAGCATCCGGTAAGCAGCGCCGCCCGCGACGGGGTGCACACGGAAGCCGCAACATAAAAATCTGTAAACCGCATGCCCTCTGCCGCCATCCGATCCAGGTTTGGCGTTTTGAATCCTTGCGCACCATAACAGCCGACATCGCTATAGCCCTGATCATCCGTGAAAATGATAATGAAATTCGGCTTTTTTGACAGGGCATTTTTCGCTCTTGAGCATCCAACGATGCCGGTCGTTAAAGATACGGCAACGCCTGCACCTAAATGCTTTAAAAATTTACGTCGATTGGGATTGTCTGTTTTCATCACTCAGGCTCTTTTTTTAATTTATTTGCATCCGGATTATTAGTAATTCGCTCATTTCATAATAAGCTTTTTAAAGATGTCAAACTATTATTAACGTCCCAAAATGTGTCATAAATGTTGCATGGTTTTAACGCAAGGGAATGATTGAATAACGTAGGTTTTGTAGAAACACAAAATTATATGAAATGATTACTTTATTAGCTTAGTAAAAATACGATTTCGCATATTTAAAATCCCCGTGCTACTTTTTTTCATATTCTGTGCAAGCCCCCCTGCCCCTGTGTGTGCATAAAACTGTTGCATCGAGACTTTATTTCGGCCACGAGAAACGATAACTGCCCGACGGAATTTCGCAAATCACGTAATTCCCTTTTTGTCCGACTATTTTAATCTCTTTGACTTTATTGATATTCACACCACTCTCCTGCAATCCATCCATAGAATTAACTGGCAGCCACACCTGTGCAGTGGAGTTTGCCGGGATGGTTATATCGAATGTGACGCGGTCTCTCTCGGTTTTCCATAAAGTTTTCACGGCGCCACGGATGGTCGGCATTTTCAAACGGGCATATTGCAAATTGGCAGGTTGCGGTTTAATGCGGATTTTCCGAAAAGCAGGCTCCATTGGTTCAATGCCCATTACTTTGCGCGGAATGATATTGGCCGGAGCAGAACCCCAGGCATGGTTCCAGGTCAAATTTGGTTTGTAATATTCATCCCATGCTTCGGTCGTCATGCTCGATCCCACCCGGATCATATTCAGCCAACTTCGCTTCGATTCCGAAGTCATTAAATCAAGCGCGTATTGCGCTTCTCCGACGCGATAGAGAGCTTCCAGCAGATATTGTGCGCCATAAACACTACATGCCATTCCCCTGCTTTTGATGAACTTGACCACGCCGGCCACGTCTTCCTGCGGCACAAGACCGAAGGCCAGCGGAAACATGTTGGCGTGCAGCGAGGCGTGATCGGTGCCAATGCCATCCACATAAATCCCCCGCTGCCGGTCGAACAGCAAGCGGTTAAAGCTTTCTTTGACTTTCTCCGCCCGAGTCCTGAGGAACTCGGCGTCATCGGTCTTGCCAATGGCATCGGCCATCTCTGCCATCAAGACCAAATCCCGATAATGAAAGGCATTTACTACCGTATTAATCGGCATAAAAACATAGCCATCCCGTTCCCCTTCCGGCGTGGGACCATGATTTGTAGCCTGTTTCTGCCCCACCGGTGTACCGGGCGGCCAATCGACGATATCGCGAAAACTCTTGCCGCGATAATGAATACTGTCATAAAACTCTTTGGTCAACAGGCCGGTTCTGGTGCTTATCAGGCCGTCCTCACGCTCCAGAGCGATCAATGTCTTGGCCCGTAGATCTTTGTAAAATTGCTCGATGACCTCGGTATTGCCCGTATGCATATAATCCGCATAGGCAATAAACACCGTGTGCATCTGCCATTCCGTGGGCCAGGACGGATTAAAAATGAGAAACTTTAGCGTATAGCGAGCCACGGAAAATTCCCGATCCACACAATAGTGGCCTAATTGCTGGATGTAAGCATCCGCCTCGTAGGGCATTCGCTCGCGGTTGCCATCCGCGTACAGAGATAGAAATGGCGTCGCTTTCAAGGTGTATTTGCACAAGTCCCAGACCTGGTTCAGTTTTTCGCTGGAACTGGTAAAATCGGAAGCATCATCGTCGAAATAATAAAACAGAGCAATTTGCCGAATGTTCTCCTGCGTAATCGCAGACGGTGCAGCGATAATCTCCGCATATCTAAAAGGCAGCACTTCCGGCATGTGTTCGGCCAGCACCTGACTATTCGGGTAGTGCGAAATTTTTCGCGGCAGTTGAATGGTATATGTATGGTTGCCCCGTTGTAAATTTACAACAACTCGCTTGAAGCCAATATTCGAAACACCGGAATTTTTATGAACAGTGTTGTCATCATTACACCTTTCCCCAAGATAAACGACAACCGAATCCCCTTCTTTGTCCGTCGTCACATTGAATCGCAGGGTTGCGAATGCCGATTTGCCAAAATCGACAAAGTAATGTCCCTGTTCCAGCCGAACAATCCTTTTCGGTTCAATATCCTGATAAGATGCCTTTTGCCGGTTTTCCAGCACCCATTCACCATTTTCCAGCCGAACCCACTTGCTCTCGGCTGGCCAGGCACGATCGTTATCATCAAAGTTGCCGGTTCTGAAATGCTGCACTTTGCTGAACGGACTTGTAACATCCGAAGCATCCCAGGTGCGAACCTTCCACCAGTAAGAAGCATTCGGCTGCAAAGGCTTGCCGTGATATTTCACATTAATCGACCGGTCGGATTGTACTTTATCGGAATTCCACATATCGCCCTTGTTCCGGTCAACAAGTTCTTTTGAAGATGAAACGATGATTTGAAAAGCCGTTTGCATTGCACCGCGAAGCGAATCATTAACAATCCAGCCAAACACCGGCATCCGCTCGGTAATCACTGCTGCCGACGGATCGCGCAATAATTCACACAACAGGCCTGTTGGCGCAGCCGTCGTCTGTCTGGCATGTATTTTTTGCGCGATGATCGAGACAAGAATAACGGAAACAACAATCAGACCTTTCATTCTCATAGTATAGTTCCTTTTAATTTTGGACAAAAGTGCAGTGTGATAAAAAATTGACGGCACAGGAAGAAGCTCCTGTGCCGTCATTGTTGTTAGCTTTCAGAAATGTTTCCGTGCATTGTGCTTAAGGAGGAAACAACCGGCGCATATTCTCCGTTGCAGCACGCTTATTTCAGGAAAAGCATCTTTTTTACAATTGTATTTTTCTTGTTAATTGTGATGACATAGAAATAATTCCCGGAGCCGACTTGCTGCCCGTATTCATCCCTCGCATTCCAGGTAACACTGTTCACGCCAACATTCGCTTGTGCATCAAACAGGGTAGCAATGCGCTTCCCAAGAATGTTATAGATGTCAATTTTCACATGCGAAGCCTTTGGCAAAAAGTATTTAATTGTTGTGGATGGATTAAAGGGATTCGGCGTATTGTAAACAAATTGGTTGCCTATGGCCGATTCAATGGCCTGCATGTCGGCCGGGCTGACGCTGGGCAGTGCCGTCGTTGTACCATCGGAACTTCCGCACGTTGCCACATTGGCTGCTTCGTCATACGTCCAACCGGATTTACTGACATTGGTAACACAGAAGGTATATGTTGCATCGCCAAAATGCCAATCCGAAACAGCCGACCCCCA
>JAADGR010000004.1 GCA_013152225.1 Calditrichota bacterium | reverse complement strand
TTTCTGCCAGGACTTCCATGGTTTTGTTCTGGCGGTGCAGCAGGTCTATTTTGTCATCCAGGCTGGAAAGCACCGCGGCAATGGCTTTTTGCTCGGGGAGAGGGGGGATAATAATATCAATTGGATGGATATGGTTTCTATTTAAAGTAGGAACAGCACTGCCAACATTGTATTGTTTGAAATTAAAATTCTTTAGTAGGTAGTAAATAAATAATTCGTCATTCCCTTTAAAATCTTTTACATATAACGTAGTATTATGTGCCCAAAAATCTTGTTTATAAAAATATGCAATGCCTAAATTGCCACTTCTTCCAATTGTTATCCCAGGACCTTTAGTTGTTGCTTTATTGTGATATCCGATTATTCCATTTGAACCAGCTACAGGTATATTCCCTGATTTCATTTTACTTTTAGGCAAATCATGGCCTCTTTGTAGGGTAATGGCATCACCTAATTTACATTTCTTCCACTCACGATTCGGCAGGCTCATCGTATCACTCATCGCCATCTTCTTCCTTGTTCTTCTCATCCAGCAAATAGCGCAGTTCTTTTTCCAGTAATTTTTTATCCGGCAGATAAAGCATGTATTTGGCGACAAACAGTTGATTTGAAATGGAGCCAAGGGCGTATTCCACCAGAATCTCATCCCGGTCGGCGGCTAACACAATGCCGATGGGCGGGTTGTCGTCCGGCATATTTTCTTCTTCCTTAAAATAGTTGAGATACATGTTCATCTGCCCGATGTCCTGGTGATTAACCGTGCCGATTTTCAAATCGATCAGCACAAAACATTTAAGAATGCGGTGGTAAAACACCAGATCAACTTTATAATGCTTATTATTCAGCGTAATGCGGTACTGGCGGCTGACAAAGGCAAACCCTTTCCCCAATTCCAGGATGAATTGACTTAACCTGCTTAGCAATTTTCTTTCCAGTTCCGTTTCCGAAAGCGCCGTATCTTCGGGAATGTCCAGAAATTCAAAAACATAGGGGTCTTTTAAAATATCCTCTGCTTTTTCCAATAGCTGTCCCTGTTCCGCCAGTTTCAGAACCTGCTTTTTATTTTTGCTTAGGGCAAGCCGCTCAAACAGAGCGGAATTTCGCTGCCGTCTTAATTCCCTGACCGACCAGTTTTCATTGATGCACTGCTTTTCATAAAAGGAACGGGCAAGATCATCCGAAACGGATAATAGTTCCGTATAATGTGACCAGCTCAATTTGCCAGACAGTGTCTGGCATTTTGGATATTTCAGATATAAAAGGCGCATGTATTGTAAATTGGAACGACTAAAGCCTTTGCCATATTTGGCTTTAAGGTCTCTGGAAAGTCGTTTTAACAGCAAAGAGCCATATTCCGCTTTTTCCTTACCCTTTTGCTCATATTCCACAATCTGTTTGCCAATGTTCCAATATGTTTCCACAAGAATGTTGTTAACGGATTGAATGGCGGCTCTTCTGCCTTTTTCCAGCAATGCGCCAATATTGGAAATGAGTTGGCTGTAAGGCTCTTTTTGTGTCAGATGCTTATTTTTCATTTTGAAATTCAATCTTGCTTAGATTTTCCAGAATCAAAGCATTCAGCCGTTCTTCTTCCAGCATCTGTTCTTTCAGTTCCGCGGTGAGTTTGGTAAAGCGCTCGTTAAAATCAAAATTATCTTCATCATCGGGCAGACCCACGTAGCGTCCGGGAGTAAGCACATAATCCAGCGCCGCTACTTCTTCAATAGTTGCGGATTTGCAAAAACCCTTCACATCTTCATAATCGCCGTCCGGGTTGCGCCAGTTGTGGTAGGTTTGGGCGATTTTTTGAATGTCTTCGTCGGAAAACACTCGTGTGCGGCGGTTAATCAGATGTCCCATGTTGCGGGCGTCGATAAACAGAATCTCATCAACGCGGTTGCGGAACTTGCCGTTGGCTTTGTTGCGGCTCAAGAACCACAGGCTGGCAGGGATTTGGGTATTTAAAAACAATTTTGCCGGCAGATTGACGATGCAATCCACCAATCGCGCTTCCACTAATCTTTTTCGTATTTCGCCTTCGCCGGAGGTTTTGGAAGTGAGCGCGCCTTTGGCTAATACAAAACCGGCTTGTCCGCTGGGGCTTAAATGGAAAAGAAAGTGTTGTATCCAGGCATAGTTGGCGTTTCCTGTTGGCGGCACGCCGTATTGCCAGCGGGCGTCGTTGCGCAACAGTTCGCCGGACCAATCGCTGTCGTTAAATGGCGGATTGGCAATCACAAAATCGGCTTTCAGGTCTTTGTGGACGTCGTTTAAAAAAGAACCTTCGTTGTTCCACTTCACCTGCGAGCTGTCAATGCCGCGAATAGCCAGGTTCATTTTTGCCAGCCGCCAGGTGGTCTGGTTGCTTTCCTGTCCGTAAATGGAGATGTCGTTTATTTTGCCCTGGTGCTGTTTTACAAATTTTTCCGACTGTACAAACATGCCGCCGCTGCCGCAACAGGGATCTAATACACGTCCTTTATAGGGTTCCAGCATTTCAACCAACAATTTAACCACGCTTCTCGGGGTATAGAACTGTCCGCCCTTTTTACCTTCAGCCAGGGCAAACTCGCCGAGAAAATATTCAAAAACGCGTCCGAGAAAATCGCCTTTGCCGTTGATGGATGCTGAGCTTGTCGAAGCATCTTTCATTGAGATATTGCTGATTAAGTCAATCAGTCCGCCGAGACTTGTTGGATCGAGATTGCCGCGGGCAAAGACCTTGGGCAGAACGCCTTTAAGGGAAGGATTGTCCCGCTCAATGGCATCCATAGCCGCGTCCACATCTTTACCGATTTCCGGCAATTTTGCCCGCGACCGCAAATAGGACCAGCGGGCAGAAGGCGGTACAAAAAAGACATTTTCAGCTTTGTACTCATCGCGGTCTTCCGGGTCGGCGCCGGCATATTCGCCTTCACCTTTTTTCAGTTTTTCGTGCAGTTCTTCGAAAGCGTCGGAAATGTATTTGAGAAAGATTAATCCGAGAACAATGTGCTTGTATTCAGCGGCGTCGATATTTTTACGCAGTTTGTCTGCTGCTTTCCACAGTTGCTTTTCGAGGGGTTCTTCTTTGTTGTTGTTATTCCGGGGCATTTAGCTTTTCCTTGTTAATCCCAATAAACTAAGATTTAATGATAAAGATAATTTAAGAAATTTTGTAATTATGACAAACTGTTAAATTGCATGGATTTATATGCACAGATAATCCCTAAACCCCGCAGTTGGCAAAATAACTAAAAAACAGCGCGGGGAATACGAAAAAAATAAACACCAATTTATTTAGGTGGATTCCTCATGCTAAAAGTCTTTCTTGATGATTTTTTAACTTACTGTGCGGTTCGGTTTAAAGCTCACTTGATTTTACAGACTTAAAATCATTCTCAAAGGACGATTCATCGCACACGTGTAAAATTCCAATGCAGCGACGGGTTATTTGGCGTAGCCTGATTGCTGCTTAACATTTATCTGGCAAAATATTTTAAACAATTCTTACAAAAGTTTTATCACATCTTTAAAGCTAATAACAGATTTAGCTTTGATTTTTGGATAGCGAATGTATCCTCTATTAACCGATACATTATATCCCGGTCAAAAATTTTCCCGGCTCGATTACCTGTTTTATCTTCATTTATTATGTAATACACTTAGGATAGTCTCCGGATCTTTATTAACCAGATTCAACAAGACTAAAGCCGGACCTCGGGGAGTACGATCTCTTCTCTCCCAATGACGCAAAGTACCAATACTTATTCCAAAGGCAGCAGCGAACTCCACCTGTGTCATTTTTATCTTTTTTCGCAAAGCCTTTACATCTATTTCTGTCGGTTTAAAGACTTTGGCACCAACATCTTTGCCCTCAGCAAATTGGATAGCTTCTTCCAGACCTTGCTTTATGCTATCAAATGAATTGTCCATTATTTTTTCCTTTTATAGGTTTTCTCTAATAATTTTACCATTCTTTCCAGCTCATTTTTTTCTGCTTTACTCAAATTATCTTTTTCGCTTTTTCCAAAAACGGTTAATAAAAACAATGGCATTTCATCGCTATGGAAAAAGTATATTACTCGAACGCCACCACTTTTACCCTTTCCTTTTCGTCCCCACCTTAGCTTTCTTATGCCACCCGTTCCCTTAATAATCGAGCCTGATTTGGGGTGCAAAGATAAATAAAAAATCAGACTATTTCGCTCATCTTCATCCAGCAAACGTACTACTTTTCTGATAAATTCAGGTAGTTCTACTACGGTAACATTCATGGAATAAAATAAGCCAATGGATTACATTTGTCAAGTAAAGAGATACAACTAAATTTAGAATTTAAAAAGGTAGCAACATAAAAAATTACTATAAAACCAAGCCGCATAACCCCTGAATCCCGCAGTTGGCAAAATAACTAAAAACAGTACAGGTAATCCGAAAAAGGATTCGCTGCCGACTAAAATCCAGGTATTAAACATCAGAGCTCGTGTTATCGGAATTTGGCGGTATGTTTTTGTTTCCG
>JAADGR010000130.1 GCA_013152225.1 Calditrichota bacterium | reverse complement strand
CGAAGCAAATGCCTGGCAATACACACCCTTTGTCCCCCAGGATATTGAAGGATTGATCGAACTGATGGGCGGAGATAAAAAATTTGAAAATTGGCTCGACAAACTTTTTACCACCGAAACCGATCCCGGGAAAATGAAACTTGCAGATGTGACCGGTGCTATCGGACAGTATGCCCAGGGGAATGAACCAAGTCATCACATCGCCTATCTTTATGATTATGTTGGCGCGCCATGGAAGACGCAAAAGTTGATCCGGCAAATTCTCACAACGCTTTACACGGATCAGCCCGACGGCATTAGCGGCAATGAAGATTGTGGGCAAATGTCGGCCTGGTATATTTTGAGTGCGCTGGGCATTTATGCCGTAACCCCGGGAATGGATTACTTTGTCATCGGCAGCCCGCTTTTTGAAAAGGCCACAATAAACCTGGAAAATGGAAAAAAGTTTGTGATCTCGGCGAGCAATAATGGGATAGGGAATCCCTATATTCAGTCGGCAAGTTTAAACGGCGCTCCCTATTCCAAAACGTATTTAAAATATGCTGATATTATCAACGGCGGTGAGCTTTGTTTTACCATGGGAGGAAAGCCAGACAAAGAATACGGCAGGGATAAAAAAGATCGTCCCTGGTCGGTAAAATTTAACGCTGCTCCCATTCCGCAATTCAGGTTTACCAATCCGGTTTTTCTCGATAAAATAAAGGTCGCCATTTTTTGTGATGATAACAACGCATCAATTCGATATACTTTGGATGGCTCTGTTCCCAATGAGAATTCGTTTCTTTATACGCAACCGATCATCCTGAGAAAATCCGCACAAATAAAAGCAAGGAGCTTTAAACAAGGCGCTTATCCGAGCTATCCGGTTTGGGTGAATTTCAGGAAGATAACTTTGCAACCGGCGCTGGATATTTCAAATGCGCGGCCCGGACTTTTATATCGATACAGAGAAGGATTATGCCACCAAACATCGGAAATAAAAAATTATCCTGTTCTAAAGTCGGGCGTCATATCAACCTTCAGTATCGACGCCGTAAAAGATGAAAGAGCATTTGCCTATACTTTTGACGGTTATATTAAAATCCCCCAAAATGGTGTTTATTCTTTTTCCCTGGCCTCGAACGATGGCGCGGTGTTGTTCATTGACGGAAACGTGTTGCTTGACAATGATGGCTATCATAAAGCCCAGGCAATTATTGCGCGGGTCGGATTGAATGAGGGATTTCATTCAATAAAAGTTGATTATTTTCAAATGGGCAGAGCCAAAAAGCTTGTTGTGAAAGTAAAAGGTCCCGGCATGGAGATGAAGGAAATTCCCGCAAAAATGCTTTTTCATTTGTGATTCTGTCTCCATTTGGTGTCGGGCGTCCTGAAAAACATGCTTACAGATACAACGAATTTGACGCGCAAGGAAATTAAACGAATTAAGGTGGGCCACTACGCCATTGGGGTTGAAACCACACTGGTTGACAAGTGCGCCTTTGTCGGCTGCGAAAATTTGGACAGACTGCGCGTCATCAACATGTATTTTGAATGATAATCTTCACAGGTGCGTCGCACATTGCTATTATGAGATGCCGGTACAATCCGTACCAGGGGGTGGGGGATTCGTTCCAGCACAAAGGGTGACTTGACACTACACTTCACGCCATGTTTTTCATCTTCATTTCAGTATCCTCAAACCTTTAATTATCAAGCTTATTTTTCCTGAAAACATATTGCACCATCCACATCCGCTGGCACATCAATTGCTTGAGGAAGGAATACAAAGATGATTGCAATATTTTAACACAAGTTTTGGAGACCATTATGAAACGCTCATTTTTTATTTCGATACTATTTATATTGGCGGCAACAATATTCATCAGCAATTCAGTCTTTGCGCAGGAAAACGACGCTATGAAAAATGAGCATTCTTATAATCAATATTTGATCGAAGCACTTCAGGACACAAATATGGGAGTCAGGTTCAGTGCTGCCAAACTTTTGGGGGAGCGAAAATGCAAACACGCGAAGGAAAATTTGCTGGATGTGCTGAAAAATGATCAGAGTTACCAGAATCGGATTGCTGCCGGTTTGGCACTCATGAAAATTGGTGACAAAAATGTTTTGCAGGTTTTGAAAAAACAATCCGAAATTGATAAACGCAAAACCGTACGACACGTGCTTAGAGGAATTGTTCGTGAAATGAACCAGGCAGACTATTTGACATTGCAATAATTTTTCCCCTTCCAATATCCTCCTCATCAAAACCAAACATACGCGACGTGAATCTTGACAATTCACAAAAAAGGATTACCTGCTTCCCGGCGGGTAATCCTTTTTTTAGTTGAGACACCGGTGTCTAAGCTTTTATCTGAAATCAGGACTCTTTCACCCTCTTTGAATCCCAGAACATATAAAAACAGAGAATGAGGAAAAGTCCTAAACCCAAAAGTTGTCCGGCATGGCTTTCGGCCCAGGCTTCGGTGATAATGGGTGTGATAAAGCTGATCTTGTCAAAATGGACATATTTTAAAAACGCGGAAAAAACGCCCATAATCGCTCCACCGGCAATGAAACCCGAAGCAATCAAGGTTCCTCTTTCCCGTCGCTTGTTATTCAACTTTTTATCTCTGGATGATTTGGCAACAAAATGCGCGATAATGCCGCCGGCAAGGATCGGCGTGTTTAGTTCAAGAGGAATGTACATGCCCAGTGCAAAAGCAAGAGGCGGCACACCGATGGTTTCCAGAATGAGCGCGAAAATCGCACCAACAACATAAAGCATCCACGGGGCGGGCTGATTGGACATGAGCGGTTTGATGACCGCGGCCATGGCATTGGCCTGGGGAGCAACGAGCGCGCCCTCGCCCACAAATCCGTACGTTTGATTCAACATCATGATCACCAGTCCCACAGATGCCGCCGCGACCAGTGTGCCGAGGAACTTGAATTTCTGCTGTGTCATCGGCGTTGTCCCGAGCCAGTAGCCGATTTTCAGATCGGTGATAAATGCGCCGGACATGGACAACGCCGTACAAACCACACCGCCAATGAGCAACGCTGAAACCATGCCTGCGGGCCCGGTCAAGCCAACTTTGACAAGGATTACAGAAGAAAGAATCAAAGTCATCAATGTCATACCGGAAACGGGATTGGTGCCGACGATGGCGATAGCCCGTGCAGCAACGGTGGTGAAAAGAAATGAGATGATGAGCGCGATCAGCAGTCCGATGACAGCTTGCAGTAAATTGTGGACGACACCAAACATGAAAAAGGCGAAAATGAAAATTGCGGTCACGATGATCAATGTGCCGATGAGCCCCATAGGCAAGTCCCGGCTCGTTCGGGTCTCGCCGCCGTGAGCAAGCTTTTTACTGCCGGTCATTTCCATCCATGCAAGCTTCATCGCCCCGCCGATAATTGCTGATGATTTAATAATCCCAACAATTCCCGCACAGGCAATCCCGCCGATGCCGATGTGGCGGACATAGGTGCTGAAAATTTGTTCGGCGCTCATGTTCGCAATAAGACCGGTGGCCGTGCTGCCGACAACCACTGTGAGATTATGTCCGAAATAGGAAATAAGCGGGATAAAAACAAACCACGACACAAACGAACCCGCGGCAATGATCGTTGCGTATTTCAGGCCGATAATGTAACCCAGGCCCATCACAGCGGCACCGATGTTTATGCGAAATACGAGTTTGGCTTTGTCCGCAAGACCCGTCAAAAAGGGTACGGCGCGGCTTTCAAAAACTTCGGACCACCAGTGAAACGTGCCGACGATAAAATCATAAATGCCGCCAATGACCATTGCTTTGAGCAGTATCCTGGCCTGATCTCCGCCCGCTTCTCCGGCGACTAGTACTTCGGTTGTCGCAGTGGCTTCGGGAAAAGGAAACTCGCCGTGCATTTCCTGGACAAAGTATTTGCGAAAAGGAATGAGAAAAAGGATACCCAAAAAGCCGCCAAAAAGTGAGGAAAGAAAAATCTGGAAAAATTTGACATCCAGGCCGAGGATGTAAATAGCGGGAATGGTAAAAATGGCACCGGCAACAACAACCCCGGAAGCCGCGCCAATGGACTGAATGATAACATTTTCCGAAAGAGCGTTTTTGCGACCAATGAACGCCGAAGTACCGACAGCTAAAATGGCGATGGGAATAGCCGCCTCAAAAACCTGGCCGATTTTTAAACCCAGATACGCCGCGGCCATTGAAAAAATCGCTGCGTAAAATAATCCCCAAAACAACGAATAAGGCGAAACTTCGCGAAGAATTTTATCATCCGGAACGACGGGAATGTAAACCTCACCTTCTTTAAGCTTACGATAAGCATTTTCCGGCAAAGACGTTTTCGTAGCTTCCATAGGCACTCCTTCGATGGGTCCGTGGTTTTGCTGCTGCAAAGATTTGAAAAATATAGCCAATGCAGTTTGTATTTGCAAGGGAAATTCCTTGTTGAATTTTAAAAACCAAAATCGTATAATTTACATCAAAATTGTCCAAATGTCCGCGGCCAATATGTTGCGACCCTCGTGGATAAAC
>JAADGR010000059.1 GCA_013152225.1 Calditrichota bacterium | reverse complement strand
GGGATTCTGGGTATCACTTTTGAGGAAAGCAGTTCAAAAGAAAAAGATCGAATTCTCGCGGACAAACTTGAAATAGAAAAAACGATCGCAAACGTATCCAAGCTTTTGCTCACTTCCGGTGATGTGAATAAATGTCTCGAACAGATTGGCAAATTGGCCAGGGCAAATCGTGCGTATATTTTCCAGTTTCGCGTTAACAGCACAAAAATGGATAACACCTTTGAATGGTGCGAACAGAACACCTTGCCGCAGATTCAGAATCTGCAGGACGTTCCTTCTGATATGGTGCCATGGTGGGTGACAAAATTGTTCAAGAATGAAACTATAATTATTGAAAATGTAGACGCTCTACCCGATGATGCTAAAATTGAACGAGAAGTATTGAAAGCACAGGACATTAAAGCTGTTTTAGTTGTCCCTCTTTTTTTCAAATCAAAATTTTTGGGATTTTTAGGATTTGATGATACAACCGGCACCAGAAAATGGACAAGCACGGAGATTCGTCTTCTTCGTTCTTTTGGGGAAATATTGAGTCTTTTTTTTGGGTGGAAAGAAACATTTCTTGAATTGAGTGAAAATGAAAAACGATACAGGACTCTGGCGGAAGCAGCCCATGATATAATATTTATTATTGACAAAGAAGATAAAGTTCAATATGTCAATGGTTATGCGGCTGCCCAATTTGATAAAAAGCCGGAGGAACTGATTGGAATTAACAGGGCTGAATTATTTCCCGATGATGTTGAGCAGTCTGTTGACTTGCAAAATGTGCTAAAAAATGGGCAGCCCGTTTATGGTGAGAGGGAAACAATATTTCCCAACAATTCTATGTGGCTGGGTACCTGGTTAGTGCCATTGAAAGATGAAAATGGAAACACTTATGCCATGATGGGGATTTCGCGTGATGTTTCAGATCGGAAAAAATTTGAAAAGGAATTGGATAATCGAACCGCGCAATATCAGTTGATCGTGGAAAATCAAATTGATTTGGTTGTAAAGGTCGATTTGGAAGGTAAATATCTTTTTGTCAGCCCTTCTTATTGTGAAGCTTTCGGAAAAACGAAGGAAGAACTTTTAAGAAACACTTTTTGGCCGCTTATTCACAAGGATGACCTGGAAATTACGGAAAAAGCAATGCGGGATTTGTACAAGCCTCCCTATAAATGTTACGTTGAACAAAGAGCCAAAACGGTATGGGGATGGCGTTGGTTTGGCTGGGCGGATAAGTCGGTGCTGGATGAAAACAACAATGTCGTTGCAATTATCGGCGTGGGTCGTGATATTACCGCACAGAAAATTGCGGAGCAGGCGCTTGTCGATAGTGAAGAAAAATATCATAATTTATTTGAAAGCGTCAAAGATACAATTCTGGTGATGGATAAGGAAACATTTTTAGATTGCAATTCTGCGGCAGAAAAAATGTTTAAATGTTCATTTGAAGAAATTGTTTCAAAAAGTCCGTGGGAATTTTCAACTGTCACGCAGCCCGATGGTACGAATTCCAAAGAAAAAGCCCTGCAAAAAATTCAGGCTGCATTAAATGGGGAAGACCAGTTTTTTCAATGGACGCATAAGCGAAACGACGGCTCTGAATTTGAAGCCGAAGTCAGCCTCACCCGATTCAAGGTAAAAAATAACTGGCAAATCATTGCTATCGTCCGTGACATTACGGAAAGAAAGCGAGCGCACGAAGCGTTACAAAAATCAGAAAAAAGATTTCGGGACGTTGTTGAACGTTCACTTGACGGATATTATTCAATGGGATTGGATGGCAAATTTACTTATATTAATCTTGCTGCCGAGGAAATGTCCGGATTGAAACGCGATGAGATTGTGGGTACTATCGGTGCGAGATATCTTGTGAAAGAATATCGCAAAAAGGCGAGGGCAATGTTTCAAAAAGTCAAGGGCGGAAAGAATGTTTCCTGGGAAGAATATGTTCTTCGCAAGAAAAACGGTGATCAATATTGGATTGGCTTTAATGCAAGGCGGGTGATGGACCGGGGAATTGTGGTCGGTATTGAAGGCTTTTTAAAGGATATTACTTTACAAAAACAGGCAAAAGACGCACTTTTACGAAGCGAAGCGCGATACAAGGCTCTCTTTCAAAGTATTCCTTATGAAGTTTTCGGCTTTGATGAGAAAGGCGTTTTTCGGGAAGCAAATTCTTCATTCCGGGAAAATTGGGGCAAGGTAATGAATCGCCGGCCTGAAGAAGCAATCCATAATCCGAAATTAGGGGAACTTTTTGCGAAAAAATATGCCAAGGCTTTTAACAGTAAGCAATCTGTTGCTTTTAAGTTTAATGTTGATCGGGATAAAAAAACTCGTTATTATCAAACTATTCTCAATCCAATTATCATCGACAAGGACGAGATTGCGGGAGTCGTTGGCATTAACATAAACATGACGAATCTTGTTGTTGCTTTGAACAAGTCAAAGGATTATGCTGCAAGATTGGTGAACATCCAGGAAGAAGAACGCCAGCGCATTTCCCGGGAAATCCATGATTCTTTGGGTGGCTATTTTGCGGGGTTGCAGATGGAAATAGCAAATACTCTTCATGCTTTGAATGCTGACGATCTTTACCAGGCAGAAAAAATATTGCACGGCTCAACACAAACAGTCAAGGAAGCAATCATGACTGCGCGTGAAATGTGTTTTGATTTACGGCCGCACCTCATCGACGATTTTGGACTGAATGCTGCTCTGAAACATTATTTGAAAGAATTCTCTCAAAAATATCATATTGAAATCGATTTTATTCCGACCGAATTCGAGGAGCCTTTGCCGAAATCGGTGGAAATTACTTTGTATCGCATTGCCCAGGAAGCATTAACAAATATTATGAGGCATGCCAACGCATCACGAGCAAGAGTTTTGCTGGAAATAGATGATAAAGCCGCGAGCATAACAATTTCCGATAATGGTGTGGGATTTGAATCGAGTACAACCGCCGGCATTAGAAAAAAAGGCAGCCAATTTGGATTGTTAAATATGCGAGAGCGTATCGATCTTTTAAACGGGCAATTTCATCTGGAATCGCGCCCGGATGACGGAACACGGGTTAAAGCCGTATTGCCTTTAATGCGAGGTGAGAATGGAGAAAACAACTATAGTATTGGTTGATGATCAGCCTATTTTCAGGAAGGGGCTGGAACAACTTTTAAATAATTTCAAAAATATGGAGGTCGTGGGCCATGCTAATAACGGGATAGAAGCCATAGATGTTGCCAGAAATCATCAACCCGATATTCTCATCCTCGATGTATCGATGCCAAAAATGAGAGGAACGGAGGCATTGAAAAGAATAAAAGAGGTGTCCCCTGATACTAAAGTACTTGTCCTCAGCATGTACGATGAGGAAGAATATATTTGGCATTCTTTAAGATATGGTGCGTCAGGTTATTTACTGAAACAATCTGCGGCAGAAGAATTCGAAGCAGCTCTTTCGATGATTTTAAAGGGTAATATATATCTGAGCCCGGAGATTTCCAAATTTGTTATCTCGGATTGGGTTTCAAAATCCCAACAAAAAGACATCATTCATATTACTCCCATATCTGATCGGGAAAAACAAGTTCTGAAATTGGTGGCGGAAGGAAACTCCAATAACGAAATTGGCCAATTGCTGCACATCAGTACAAAAACCGTTGAAACACACAGGCATAGACTGATGAAGAAATTAGAGCTTTCAAATCTTGCTGATTTGATTCGTTATGCCATTAAAGCAAATTTGATTGAGAAATGAAGTAGAAACCTTACATGGAAATACAGAGTTCTACTTATTGACTTTTATGCATTTTTAACTATATTTGCTTTGTAAGTTAGTTGACGGATAAATTAAAGCATATTTACAAAATTAAAACTCCGAGCGTCCATCCTCGGCTGCCGGTGACCCCCCTAAATCCGGCGCTGTCGGACGGCTCGGATTCTTGCCGAGCATCCCCTCGGTTACCGGTGACCCCCCTAAGCCCGGTACCATTTTAAAAGGATGTCTCGGCATTTTTTTGTTTTTTTCACTCTTGAACCTCTGACCCTGCTCTTTCCGTTTCAAAGAATAACTATTCTCCTCTCTGGCCATAACAGTTTCAAACCGGTAAATATCGTTTGAACCTTTGTACACAATTTATTAACTTTAAAATATGTTTAAAATTTGGAGAGTTAATGAGAAAAATATTACTTTTACTATTAATTTTGATGATGAGTTGCGGTCATTTAAAGCAAGCGCAAAAATATTATGATTTTGGAAATTACAAGGCAACGCTTCAGGCGTGCCGGGTTGCAATTGAAAAAGACACGACCGATGCGGCGGCTTTTATGCTCATGGGACAGTCATTTTACAAATTGGGCGAGTTGGATAGTTCTTTAGCAGCCTTTAACAGATGCTTTGTATTGCAGCCGGAAAATGAGAAATGCAAAGAGATGATTTTTAGAGTGCATAATAACTTTGCTGACAGGCATTTTCAAAAGAAAGAATACAGGAAAGCAAGAGCAGAGTATGAAAACGCGCTTAAATTATTTCCCGGTGAACCTAAAGTTATGGAAAAAA
>JAADGR010000317.1 GCA_013152225.1 Calditrichota bacterium | reverse complement strand
TGAATGAAAACGGACCGAGCTTAAATCCGTTTTCTATTATCGAGAGGGCAGGGGGTGCATAATTCTGTAGATTAGTATATGAATCGAAAGTGCCGAAGAAGAGTAGATGCTTTTTCAGATCCGTAGAATCCAATTCCTCTTCGGATTTGACAATGAATTTTCCGCTCTTTAAAAGGTTTTCAAAATATCGGTCATATTCTTCTTTATCTTCATTGTCAATTTTGCATTTCACAGCAATGATAGTATCAGCGCTTCCGAATCCGTTATAATGTTGATATAAGTTTAGATCGGAATAGTTCTGAGAAAAACCTGAAACCGGAAGGATTAGTAAAAAGCAAATCGCGGCAAGTAAAGTAATAAAGGGTTTTGACATTTTGTTCTCCGATTTATATCCGCCTGTTGATCGGAATGATGCAGTTACAGATGTCGGTTAACTGATAACTTCTAACTTCTAAACCTCGCAGTTAACAAAATAACTAAAAACAGCAAATTCATCGCGCGCGTGGCAAATTCCGTGTTAAGCGTTTTGACAGCAGTATAATCATTATTCACTTAAATCATAAATATCAAAATCCAATGGAATATTAAGTTCGCATATTTTCTTTAGTGTTGATTTGTTTATATGAATTCCAATGCTTCCTGGTGAATAGAGAAATCCACTAATTGCCAATTCTGAATCATTCGTTATTTTGTGAATTTGAGATTTTTTATTAAATAGTTTATTTACTACAATTGATATTTCATCTTCAATATATTTTTCTGATGGTTTAAATTCCCAACATTTTGTCCAGGTTATTGATGAATTACTAATATTATCTGAATTAATGCCAAGAATTTTTGAAATATCTTCTTTAGTAAAATCACCAGAAAAGAAACTAAGTATTATTTTAATTTTGTTCATATTTATTATTTTATTGCTATTAAACCTTTTGTCCCGTCTGAAAATTTATACTTCTTTAATCTAACCTTATCGCCATGATTGAATTCCAATTCTTCGTCATCTGAGTCATTCTTTGAAACGTCAATATAATATTTATTATCTATCTTTTTTGCAAATACTGGCTTCAAAATATCTATTTCTTCGTTAATTAGTTTAATATAAATTTTCTGCATTGCAAACTAAATATTAAATGCTGCTAACCTCTAAACCTCGCAGTTAACAAAATAACTAAAAACAGTGCAGGAAATCCGAAAAAAATGGATTCGCCGCAGAGCCCGACAAAGGTATTAAATATCGGAGCTCGTGTTATCGTAATTTGGAAATCTGTTTATGCACCCGCTCGATGTTTAATAGCCTATTTAGTTAGACAAATTACTTTTCCTTTTGATCTTCCTTAATATACCAATCTCCGTACTTTTCTTGCATTTTCGAATTGTACTCCTCCGATTTTCCAATGGCTATACTTAACGTCTTCCAATTCTCTCCTACTAATTGACGGGCAAGATGAACTATTTGACCCGCATGGTAAGCAACATGAGTCAGATTCCGTTGAATTGCTTCCGCCACTGAAGAAGCCTTACCACGAATTGTTATCAATCTGTCTAAATCTGCCTTATCTATATTGTTCAAGGACTCAAAGGCTACTTGCCAACCTTCTTCCCACTTCTCGTATATTGATTCTCGAGTCTCTCCCTCCACAATAAATTCTCTGTCTCGGTTACGATCTCGTTTTTCTCCGTCTGTTTCAAAAAAGTTTCGCCAACGGGAACGATGATTCCCGCCGAGATGCTTCATTAAAGTTGCGATACTTTGAGGGTTCCCGCCCAAGGATGAAAAAAAGTCTTTGTCAGATACTTGTTCGGCTGCTCTCTCACAATACATTTTATAACGTCTGAATGTGGCTCGCACATCATCTAACCACTTTTGTTCATCCATATTCTTACCTACTTTAATTTAAATTGAATAATAAATTCCAAGCCGCATAACCCCTAAACCTCGCCGATAGCAAAATAACTAAAAAACAGCGTGGGTAATCCGAAAATACAAATTTGCTGCCGAATTCGCCACAGGCATTAAATATCGGAACTCGCGTTATCGTAATCTTGCAGTCTGATATTATTCTCATTCGATATTCAATACCTTATTTTGTTATGTGTGCCTCTGATTGTGCCAATTATTTTTGTTTCGGAAAATCTATACATTTTCTTCTTTGGTTAATTCATTGGCTATGAGTTCCGCCTGTTTTAAAACGGTTTCCGTTGCCAGCTTCTGCATATCCGGCGGATAGCCGTATTGGCGCAAAGTGCGTTTGACAATGACTTTTAATTTTGCTTTGACACTTTCTTTTATTGTCCAGTCAATGCTGGCATTCTTTTTTACACGTTCATAAAGCACAACCGCCAATTCACGCAATTTTTCCTTCTGCATTAGTTCGCGGGCGCTTTTATTGTTGGCAATGGCTGTGTAAAATGCATATTCAAAAGTTGATAATCCCATTTCCTGCGGCTCTTTGTCCATCTGTTGAATATCTTTGCCCAGCTCGATCAATTCTTCAATGAATTCAGCGGCGGTAATGATTTTGTTGTGATATTTTTTAATGGCGTTCTCGAGCATTTCCATCAAGCTTTTACTTTGCACAAGATTTGTCTTTGCCCGTGATTTGATTTCATCATTCAAAAGTTTTTTCAGTACTTCGATGGCGATGTTTTTGTGCTTCATGCCTTTCACTTCCAGAAGGAATTCTTCGGATAAAATGGAAATATCCGGCTTTTTGATTCCGGCGGCATCGAAAACATCAATGACTTTATCCGTGACCAGGGCTTTGTCAATCACCTGACGGATGGCGGTTTCCAGCTCTTCATCGGTTTTACCCGAACCAGCGGTTTCAAATTTTACCAATCGAGCTTTTACAGCCTGGAAAAAGGCGACTTCATCTTTTACATCCATAGCCTGTTCGTGTGGGATGGCAATGGCGAAGGCTTTGGAAAGGGCGGTTACTTCATCAATGTATCTTTTTCTGCCGTTGTCCAAACCGAGTATGTGCTCTTCTGCGGCTAAAATGATGGAAAGTTTTTGGGACGTATCCGCCGTGAAGTAATCTTCGTAATTAAACCCAAAAAACATCGCCGAAACAACTTCCAGTTTTTCCAGCATGAGCTGAACCGCTTTTTCCTGGGTAATGGTCGGATCGCCCCGTCCGCCGCTTTCGGAATAAAAGGAAAGGGCTTTTTTCAGATCGGATGCGATGCCAAGATAGTCAACAATTAAACCGCCAGTTACTCCGCCATATACCCTGTTCACCCGCGCAATAGCTTGCATCAAATTATGACCGCGCATAGGTTTATCGATGTATAGCGTCTTTAAACAAGGGGCATCAAAACCGGTCAGCCACATATCGCGGACGATCACCAGTTTCATTTCGTCCTGCGGATCTTTCATGCGGTCGGCTAATGCCCGGCGTTGCTCTTTAGTGGTGTGATGTTTAGCCATTTTGGGCCCGTCGGATGACGCCGCCGTCATCACAACTTTA
This sequence comes from Calditrichota bacterium, assembly GCA_013152225.1. Lineage (GTDB taxonomy): Bacteria > Zhuqueibacterota > Zhuqueibacteria > Residuimicrobiales > Krinioviventaceae > Hydrothermomicrobium. Next base: position 1,090 of record JAADGR010000317.1, on the reverse strand, counting down.
ATAACGCCTTTACTCAAATCATCGCTATGCCATTGCGGGCGCAATTTGATAATTGCCTCATATAAGTCAACGGCAATGCGGCGCGACATGGCGACGATCATACCTTTGCCTTCGAAAGCTTCCTGCCGCGCTTCAAAGTGGGTGACGATATCTTTGGCAATGCGTTTAATGCGGTCTTCACTGCCGACCAGCGCTTCGAGCTGCGTCCATTTGGCTTTGGCTTTTTGAGTTTCGGTGAGATCGTCCTGTTTAAGCTCTTCATCAAGTTCTTTAACCAGACGCCTGCCTTCTTCGCTTAAATGAATTTTAGCCAGACGGCTTTCATAATAAATGCGAACAGTAGCGCCGTCTTCAACAGCCTGGGCAATGTCGTAAATATCAATATAGTTGCCAAAGACGGCTGGCGTGTTTTTATCGGTGTTTTCAATGGGCGTTCCTGTAAATCCTAAATATGTAGCGTTTGGCAGGGCGTCGCGCATATACTTGGCAAAGCCGTAAACCGTTTTCTTACCGATCACTTTGCCGTTTTCGTCTTTAGCGTCAATAGTCTTTGCTTTGAAACCGTATTGTGTTCGGTGCGCTTCGTCGGCTATGACCACAATGTTTTTGCGTTCGGATAATGTTTCATAAACAGCGCCGGATGCTGAGCCTGTCGAAGTATCGGGTTGGAATTTCTGAATGGTGGTAAAAACAATTCCGCCGGAAGCCACCTTTAACAGCTTCTTTAGATGCTCGCGGTTTTCAGCCTGAACCGGTGCTTGACGCAATAGTTGTTTGCAAGCGGCAAAGGTGTCAAAGAGCTGATCGTCCAGATCGTTGCGGTCGGTAATGACGACGATGGTGGGATTATCCAATTTTAAAACAATTTTTCCGGTATAAAAAACCATAGAGAGCGATTTGCCGCTGCCCTGGGTGTGCCAGACAACGCCGCCGCGCCGGTCGCCTTTGGGCTGGGTCATAACATCCGGCAAACCATAGGCGACCGGATTTTCTCTGCCCAATAAGGCTTCTTCGGTAATAGCCGCCGCGCGAAGGGTGGATTCCACAGCCCGGTTCACGGCGTAATACTGGTGGTAGGCGGCAAGCTTCT
>JAADGR010000493.1 GCA_013152225.1 Calditrichota bacterium | reverse complement strand
TCAATATAATTTCCTCAAAAATACGGTCTCGGTTTATAACGATTATTACCGGGCATTTATCAATTGTCAATTATCGATCCGCATATTTAACATGAATATGTCGGAAAAATATTCTGAGAACATATTCATCAACATTCCTAAAGATTGCGTTTTAAACGATGTTATCACGGTCGATTTACCAGAAGACCTTTCTAAAGTTCATTTTATCAAGTTGGAATTAAAAGACAATAATGGCCAACAGATTTCTGATACATTTTACTGGCGGTCGACAAATGAGTATAAAGGCCCTGGATCGCCAACCGGACCCTTGTATGCGGATTTTTCCGAACTCGAGAAATTGCCGCCTGTTCATCTGCTTAAAACCGTTGGAAAAGAATCTCTGAAAAACAGTGAACTTTTCCACGTAAACGTAAAAAACTTATCGGAGACTCTGGCGTTCTTCCTTCAAATTAAAATGATCGATCAATTAACAGGAAATCTCATTCGGCCTGTTTTTTACGAGGATAACTTTTTCTCTTTACTGCCCAATGAATCGAGAACGATTGATGTGAAAGTGCTTAAAAGCCTGCTTCAGCAAAAGCAGGTAAGCATCGTCATCGACGGGTGGAATGTAGTTCAAAACTGAATTGAAATATATAAAACGTAATGTCAAAGAAAACTGGAATGGTTATATAGATGACAAATTCGTAAAAAGTCGAAAAGCATGTCATCGCGAGGAGCGGAGCGATAGTTTATCCCGAATTATCGGGAAAGCGATCTTGATAAAACAGCACGTTAGTCGACATCCAGATTGCTTCGCTTCGCTCGCAATGACATTTTCGGACTTTTTACGAACGACTCATAGATATTAATATGTAAAAAAAAACATAATTCAGTTATTTCTGGAGGCCCCTATGAAATATTTAGTTAAGATGTTAGAAACGTTACTTTGTCTTTTGTTGTTTATGCCGAATGTTAGTGCACTTGCACAACATGGCAAGATTAAGGGTAGAGTAAAAGATAATTTAAACGGGGAAGCTTTGCCAGGTGCAAATTTAATCTTTAAAGAATTTGGTATTGGCGATGCCAGCGATTTTAAAGGGGATTTTTTAATTACAAATGTACCTGTTGGCAAGCATACATTAACTGTCAGCTATATTGGTTATGTCACTAAGGAAATTACTGTTTCTATCAAGAACGGTAGAGTTACAACTCGCGATATTGAACTCGAGCCTCGATCTTTGGTTGGCGAGGAGGTTGTTGCTACAGCTCAGGCATCTGCACAGATACAGGCAATGAACCAGCAGATCAGTGCCAAAACAATTAAAAACATCGTTTCCTCAAAAACCATTCAGGAGCTTCCTGAAGCAAATGCGGCTGAAGCAGTAGGCCGATTGCCCGGCGTTTCACTTGTGCGCTCCGGCGGCGAGGGTTCCAAGGTTATTTTGAGAGGTTTGGCGCCAAAATATTCCAGAATACAAATCGATGGTGTGAATATGGCGTCTACGGGCAATGCAGATCGAAGTGCGGATTTAAGTATGATATCCACACAGATGTTGGAGGGAATTGAAGTTACAAAGTCCATTATGGCAGATCAGGAAGCTGATGCAACAGGAGGAATTGTCAATTTCCGATTAAAAGAAGCGCCGGAAGCTCCAAAATTTAATATATTATCCGAAGGAGCTTATAATGGACTCGCTAAATCTTATAACAATTACAAACTATCACTAGGGGGCAGCAGGCGTTTTCTGGACAGTAAACTTGGAGTTTATGTTCAATTTAATACTGAAAAGAGAAACAACAGTTCCGATAAGCTTGGCGGCATTTCCTACTATCAGGAAAATGTTGGTGCGCCTGTGCAAACACGGAGCGTCAGCCTGACTGATGCAAACAGAATCGTAGAAAGACTTGGAGCCACCCTTGTGATGGATTACAGTCTTCCAGCTATGAAAATAAAATTCTCCAATTTCTCCAGCAGAATAAATCACGATAGGCAAGAATACAGCATCGACTATGATTATTTCGTAAATGATTATGGCAGAAATCTTACTGACCATTCCAGCAATGTGAGTGTCATGACGAATAATCTCTCTATTCAACAACAATTTAACAAGTTATCTGTCAAAGGCAGTGCAAGCTATGCCGTTTCTGAAAGCAAGATGCCGCGGGAGTTCAGTGTAGGAGTTAACTGGTTTAGCGACCAGGCCCCGTTTGGTCAACTACAGCCTGATTATTTTTATAATCTGGATCCTTTTACAATACCGGATTCATTAAAGGGTAGTGGCTTGCCAACGGAACTGGGACTGTTAAGACATACAGAATCCTATGCAAAAGAAGATGAGCTTACTCTTAATCTTGACTTTACATTGGAAGATCAAATTACCAGAGAACTGGGGTATAAAATTAAGTTTGGCGGGAGGTATAAGCATAAGAACAAGAAATATGATAAAACCAGATATAGTGTTAATACAATTCATGGCGCAGAGACAGCAATTAGAAATTTAATAATCGACACATATTGGGATGAAATTTCTGAAGTTAATAGAAATAAAAAAAATAGTCTGGCTCATCTGAGCTTCTACCCTGATTTTGTTGATCCCGATTATTCAAATAGTAATTTTTTGGGAGGTCGATTTGTTCTCGACAACATGCCGAATCTTAATTGGTTTAAAAATATTGATAGGCTTGCACTTGATAAAGGTATATACCACTTGATTGGTTTAGCCAGTTTACAAGACAATTATAATGGATTTGAAGATTATAGCGCTTTTTATATAGAGCCTGAAATTAATATAGGCACATCCCTTACTTTTTCTCCAGGTTTGCGATATGAAAAGAACAGGACTGAATATACCGGATATAGATGCGATGCATCATCCCTATATCCCGCCTGGGGCGTATTTCCTTCAGATACTGTTACGACTGTTAGAGAAAATGAATTTTTGCTCCCAATGATTCATTTGTTCTATCAGCCTACAGATTGGTTCAATGTTAAAGCCGGATATACTAAAACCTTACAACGACCTGATTATTCAGATATTACTCCTAATTGGACTTTGTATGACTCCCGAGTCTCCTGGAATAATTATTTCCTGCGTCCTGAAAAATCCACCAACCTTGATTTACAGTTATCTTTTTTTAGTGACAAGATCGGTCTTTTTTCCATTGCCGGATTTCACAAAAGAATTAAGGACATGATTTTCTACACCGGGACAAGAGCTATTGTGGATACCAGCTTTTTTGGTCTTCCCTCGAGCGAGAGATATAAAAGAGTTGCATTTGCCGTCAATAATGAAAATGAGACTCTTGATTATGGATTTGAAGTTGAATGGAAATCGAATTTTTGGTGGTTGCCCGGCCCACTGAAAGGTCTGGTCGTCAGCGCCAATTATACGAGAAATTTTTCCGAAGCAAAATACTTTCGCAACGAGATAAAACAAGAGTTCGATGAGTATTTTAGGGTGACGCTTGTCAATAAGGATACAGTGTATACGAGTCCCATGATATTACAGCCGGATCACTTGTTAAATTTTTTGGTTGGCTATGATTATAAAGGATTTTCAATCCGTTGGGCATTGAGGTACAAATCAAACATTTTTAAGGGTGAGAATTGGTATGAGGACCTTAGAACTTATTCAACAGATTTCATAAGACATGATTTATCTGTTGTCCAAAAGCTGCCGGTTAAAGGTCTGGAAGTATACCTCAATGCGAATAATCTTACCAATGAATTTGAAAGAGATGTTATTCTTGCGGGCCTGACAAAGAGTTACGAATCGTATGGAAGATTCATAGCCCTCGGCTTCAGGTATAGTTATTAGCTTGAAATGTATGTTTGCTGTGCATATAAAAATAAAGAAAAAGATATTTGATATGAGCGTTATGAAGAAATTGGCTTTCCTGTTCTCCATTCTGTTTTTAATTAGCTGCGGGACGGATTTAAAACAGCAGAAACAGGATATTACCAAAGTTATTTTACACGACAAGAACAGCTTTTTTTATTTAGATACTCGACATTACCCGCGCAGCGAAAAAAAACTTCCGATTGGGGTGTTCGATTCAGGAACCGGAGGACTTGCGGTTTTGGACATTATCATAAACATCGATGCCTATGAGAACAAAAACCACACTCCTTTACCGGCAGGTGACGGTTTAAGAGATTTTCAAAAGGAGTATTTCATTTATCTCGGTGACCAGGCAAATATGCCCTACGGAAATTACTCGCGGGAAAATAATATTGATCTGCTGAAGGAGCACATCTTTAAAGACATGCAATTCTTGCTTGGAAATAAATACTATCTTTCCGGAGATGCAAGAAATTTTCAAACTGATAAAGAACCGGTAAAAGCGATTGTGATTGCTTGTAACACCGCAACGGCCTACGGCAAGAAGGATATAGAGGATTTTATCGAGAAAGCGGGCCTGGAAATAAAAGTCATTGGTGTAATCGATGCCGCTGCAAGAGGGGCTGTCCGTTTGTTTGAGGATGATCAAAGTGGAACTGTTGCCGTTATGGCGACTGCAGGGACAGTTGCATCCGGCGGATATGTTTCCGCATTAAAATCGCAAATGCAAACCAAGTTTTCAGGAGAGATTGCGATTTGCCAGCAAGC
>JAADGR010000339.1 GCA_013152225.1 Calditrichota bacterium | reverse complement strand
CGGAACGCCCGGCACCGTGACGGAAAAATTATCGGAACCTCTTTCCGTAAAAGTGATGGATGTAAACGACATCGGCGTGCAGGACATCCAGGTTGAATTTACTGTGGTGTCGGGTGACGCCTTTTTAAGCACCGACAGCCTTGCGGACAAGTTCAATGGACAAATCTGGGTTGAGGCGGAAAGTGGAACATTGATCGATCCTATGATCAACTCTAATGATGGCGGTGCTTCAGGGAACGCTTATATTAGCACACCCACAGTCAATGGAAATTACGATAACGGATTGGCAAAATACAAAATATATTTTCCTGCAGGTGGATCATACAATTTATGGCTTCGATACTATGCGCCGGACGGGGATCAAAATTCATGTTGGTATGCCATCGAAGGCATTGCGGATACGACACGATGGGATTTTACCCATGTTTACGCAACCTGGGCGTGGGATGCGGTGGGTCCCTTTACAATTCCGCAGGGCTTTGTTGATTTTACCATCAAAAACAGAGAACCCGGTACGCGCATCGATAAAATTCTGTTCACAAAAAATCTTAGCTATCAGCCTTCAGGTGAGGGCGGCTCTTCACAGAGATTTGAAAATATCACGGATGCATCGGGCATTGCATACACAGAACTGACTTTCGGCGAACAAGCGGGACAGGTACAGGTACAGGCTTACGCACCTTCAGTACCAAATGACAATACTCAGACTTTTATGGTCAGTTCTTCTGCCACTGATCCATATAATATGGATTATGTCGATGTCAACAAAAAAATTCTTTATGGAAATACAGGCCGGCAACTGGAAGAAGATTTCTCTGTACATGTGCAAGATAAGTATAATAATCCAAATAACGGCATTCCGGTTACCTTTACAGTTGTTAACGGGGATGGGTATTTCGACACAGGTGACAACACAAAAATTGCCAAAACGGTTGATGGCATCGCATCTGTACGGCTGACGCTCGGCGCATCTGCAGAGACAAAAGTCATTGCCGAATTAAAAGACTATCCAAACATTTCTCCCCTCGATTTTTACGGACGGATACCATCGGATGAATTAGCCAGTAAAATTATAAAAACAACCACGGCAACGCTTAAAGGACAAGTCAAAACGACCCTGAACGATTCTTTAAAAGTGCAGATTCTTAATGACTCAGACCAGCCCGTATCGGACTATAATGTAAGTTTTAACGTCACAGGCGGCGGTGGTACTTTAAACGGAAGCAATACTGCGGTAATCATTCCAACAAACGCCGGAGGGTATGCTGCCGTTGCATTCACGCTGGGCGATACTGCCGGTGTTGATAATCAAATTGTCCAAGCCGACGGCAGCACAGTTTTGAACGGCGCCCCCATAATTTTCACCGCCTCTGCCGATCCCGGCCCGGCGGCAAAACTGGTTTATGACAGCGGCAACAACCAGGAGCAGTATGCCGGACAGACTTTTGCAGAGCCTTTAAAAGTAAAAGTAACGGATGCCTACAACAACGGCATTGAAGGATATAAAGTCACATTTAGAGTTCAAAACGGGAACGGAAATTTTGCCGGCCGGACAGGTACAACGGTTACAAACGCAGATACAACGTTACCGACGGACAGTCTGGGCTTTGCAAAAGTTTCCTATACTGCAGGAAATGTTCTCGATCTGAACCAGGTGCAGGCGTCGGCATCCGGGCTCTCACCAGAGATAGTGACGTTTGACAGCCTCAATGTCCTTGCACCTCAAGCGTCAAGCATTCTAAAAATATCCGGTGACAGTCCGGTACAGGAAAAACAAGTCCTGCAAACATTGGATTCGCCTTTTAAAATAAAGGTACTTGATACTTACGGCAATGCGGTATCGAATGTCGATGTAGTCTTTAAGCCGAAGCCGCAGGCGGATAGTGCGAAAATCAACGGACAGGATTCGCTGCACGTTCAAACAAATGCGCAGGGTGAAGCTGAAGCAACGCTCACGCTGGGCAAAATGGCGTCGCGGCAGGTTACAAATGTCTATGTTTTGCATCAACCTGAAATTAATGTAGATTTTTATGCCGATGCTGATCCGGATCCTGCATTCAGAGTGGTTGCCGCCAGTGATACGAGCTTTAACGGTATTGCCGGGAAAGATACGGTCACACTACAGGTCAGTATCACCGATCAGTATAACAATCCTGTGCCTGGCTATCAACCTGTTCAGTTTTACGCCACAAACGGCGGTAATTTTGATGATGGTAAAACCTTCAAATCAGCGACATCTGATAATTTCGGCAAGGCGTCTGTTAAATTTATTATGGGAACAAATAGTGACGTTAAAGAAAATATTCGCTGCACAGCAGGCTTAGCGGGTAGTCCCATCAACTTTTACGGTACTGTCCTCCCGGACTCGGCCAACACCATTGCAATCATAAGCGGACAGAACCAGGAAGATAAAATTCAATCCGTGCTTGCTCCCATGGTCGTTGAAGTGCGGGATAAATATGATAATCCTGTTACCAATGAACCGGTTATTTTCGAAGCGTTCAGCCGCGGCGGCAGGTTTGAATCCGACAGCCTGGTTGTAACTGGAGAGGACGGTCGTACGCAAGTCACTTATAGACTGGGGACGAAGGCAGGCGACAAGAGTGATACGGTGCGGGTTTCACTACAAAACCGGCCTGAAATTCATACAATGATATATGCTTCCGCCACTCCGGGCACGGCGGAAAAAATAGCGGCGGTCGGTGATACCTTATGGCAGGAACAGTTGGGGCCGGTGGAGATAAAAAAGCATCCACAGGTAAAAGTGACGGACAATTACGATAATCCGGTATCCGGCATCCAGGTGGTTTTCCAGCCGAACACCGGTAGTTCGGTTGCGCCACCTTTGCAAAACACGGGTACGGATGGTACTGCCTCTGTTACCTGGACATTGAGCACCAGCCCGGATACAAACAAAGTCACGGCAACTGCTGAATACAGCGGCCATCTGTTGGACGGCTCTCCGGTTCAGTTTATGGCGATAACAAAAGCCGGAAATCCCCAGGACATTCAAGCGGCAAGCGCTCAGACGGATACGGGTTTCACTACTCTTAAAGTAAAAGTATTGGATGAAAACGAAAACCCCGTCAAAAACCAGCCGGTCATGTTCAAGATCAAATACCCCGCAAGCAATGGCGGTCAATTTGTAACAGGGACAGATACACTGACAGTGAATCAAAAAACAGTCTATTCGGATGAGAATGGAATCGCAAAGATCGGATATGAACCCGTGATCGGTTTAAATTCTGTTGAAGCAAGAAACCCCGATGTATCGTATCCGGTTAATTTTACAATTTACGGCGTCGAAAACCATGCGACAAAAATCAGATTCGTCAATCCGCTCCCGCTAATCGGCATTGTAGATAGTACAATTTCAATTCAGATCAAAGCATTGGACGTTGATGATCAACCGGTTGCCCACCAATCCCTCTCTTTTAAAATTAAAGCAGGTGTAGGAAGCCTCAGTTCAGAGAGCAATACCAGCACGGACGAGAAAGGAATCGGCCGGGCGATTTGGAGACTTGGGAAAACGGCGGGGCAGGACAATAATGTTCTCCAAGTTACGGCAAAAGACGGAAGCGGCAAACATTTGTCCGGTTCTCCGATGACAATTTCGGCAACAGCTTTGTCCGGCAATGCTTTCCCGGATTCTTGCCAAGTAGTAGCAACGGACAATATCGTTGCCGATGGAACAGCTTCTTCTGCCGTAACCATTACTCTTGTTGATCGATATGGTAATCGTGTTCCGAATAAAACCGTTACCCTCAAATCGGATAGTGCAGATGTGACATTCACGCAGCCCGGTTCGGCAACCAATTCTTTGGGACAAGCCTTTGGCAGCGTGCGTTCGACAAAAGCAGACAGTATTTATGTTTACGCGATCGACATCAATTCTCCTGAGATGGTACTCTGTGGCACTTTTATTTATTTTATTCACGGCAATGCGTCTCAATTGCAAGCATTCGCAGGAGAGAATCAGCCTGGAAATGGAGGGGCGATGCTGAAAGACTCTTTGGCCGTTTTGGCTCTGGATCAATATGAGAATCCGGTTCCCGGAGCTTTGGTGCAATTTGTCGTGCAGCAGGGCGGTACTTTCCTCGAAAATTTTGGAACAAGTTTTACGGCAAATGCGGATGCAAACGGTATTGCATTCGTACATTTTATTGCCGGAACCCAGGTTAACAGTTCATACCTGGTCAAAGCGCAGCTTCCGGGCAGTAGTGCGTCGAGCGTTTCGTTTACTGCTCAGATTCGTGAACCGAAGGCGCCTCTTTCGCTGACGAATTTATCTTCAGACACTCTCTGGGGCCAGGCCGGAGAATTGCTCGACGAACCTATACGGGTTCAAGTCCTGGATGTCGATTCAATTCCTGTTGCCAACAAGACAATTGATTTTGAATTGGGAAGCGGGACAACAGGAGAAATCATAAATACAAATCCGACAAATTACCGCGGCATTGCATCGGCTACGTACAAAGTCGGGGTACAATCGGGCGACCATCGTTACCGCAAAACTAAGCGGGACGAGCGAATTGGTTGTTTTCCTCATCAGGGCACAATCGGGAAAACCGGTTTCCATCACGGCAATACCGGCTGCGGAAGATACGGTCGGACAAATCGTTCCGCTCATTGTTACAATTAAAGACAGTTCCGCAATCGGCGTCCCGGACGTGCCGGTGGAATTTATGATCACAGAGGACGGCTACAACGCCAAAATCATCGGCAATCCGAAAAAAATCACAGACTCGAACGGAGAGGCAAAGGTGAATTTTCGCCTGGGAGAAAAAGTCGGCGATTACACAGTCCGGGCAAGGTCGGACTCGCTTCCCGGCAAATGGATCGATATCCATATCAATGCCGTGCACGACAAGGCGGATTCTTTGAAAATCCACTCCGGCAATAAGCAATACATGGAAAAAGGACAATGGCTCAACGACCCGGTTGTTGTCATGGTGACCGACCGATTTGGCAACCCGGTTGAGGATAAGGACATATTTTTCAGCACAAGCGAAAATTCCGTCAAACCAACTCATGACACGACAAATGTGCAGGGCCTGGCTGAATGCTATTGGAAAATCGGGACGAAAAATTCTAACGAACTATATGCTCTCCCATATTCCGGGAATCTGCATCCCAATGCGATATCATTTACAGCGTATGGAGTAGATAATCATTTCCCGAATTTTGACGGACTGCCGACTGAAATTACTTTGGACTATACAGCTTTTTACCAAAACGATAGTACGTTTACGAAACACATCGAAGCGACCGATGCAGATGGCGAGCCGATAACCTATACAGTTTTAGATATTCCGGCAAGTGCGAAATATGATATAAACACACACGAGTTTTCCTGGAAACCGGGGAGCCCGAATGATAAGGGAATCTGGACGTTGCGGATTAAAGCGGAAGACAATGTGCAGGACAATGCACACGGCGTGAGAACTTTTACATTAAAGTTCAAGGTGATCGGCAACATGCCGCCTTCCGTATCCCCTGTCGCACCAAGTATAGATTCTACGGTTAGAATTGATTCGCTCGACTGCATAGAGTTCTCTGTTCGTGCAACTGACTTGGATAATGATCCTCTGACATATATTTGGGAGATTGACAGCGTGCAACAACCTTCCAGTGGCCCAAAATTCACAGTATGTTCAAAAGACTGGCCGGATATTCATCACTTGAGATGCTACGTTTCAGATGGCTTGCACGAAGTTCCTTCGGATGAATGGATAATCGACAAAGTCGAGTTGTCCGGTTTTTCCGCTACAGCAGAACCCTACAAGGGCATCATCATCGACTGGAGCACAGCATCCGAAAGCAGTAATCTCGGCTTTAATATCCTGCGCAGCCTGCGAAAAAACGGCGTCTATAAGAAACTCAATACAAAAATAATTCCCAGCAAAAAAGACGGTTCATATTCTTATTCCGATACAAGCGCTGCGGCAGGGGTAAAATATTATTACAAGCTGGAAGATGTGAGCACGAACGGATATCGCAGCGAACACGGGCCTATTTCAGTTCAGGTCTCGGCGCCGGATCATTTTGCGCTGCTGCAGAATTATCCCAATCCGTTCAATCCGCAGACCAGCATTCGCTTCCAACTGCCGCAGCCCGCGGAGACAAAGCTGATCATCTTCAACTACCTCGGCCAGGAGGTTCGAACCCTGGTGAAAGCGAAAATGAAAGCCGGTTATCATGAAATAATATGGGATGGCAGGAATGACGCGGGGTTGCGGGTGAGTTCTGGAATTTACTACTATCGCATTATCTCCGGCGATTTTAAAGCAACGAAAAAGATGGTGTTAATCAAATAGATTCCGGTGCAAGTCGGTTTCTTTTTCTTCCGAATAGCAAAACATAATAAAGGACGTTGGTATAGACAGATCAAAAGCACGATATTGTGGTTTTAGATGAACCCGGCAAAGAAGTGGCCGGGCCGTTTACCATTGAAAAAAGCCCAAAAGGATTCGATCAGCTTTTAGTCAAGTTGAGAAAACTTTCTGATGAGCCAACAGCTTTTAAAATCGGTGTCGAAACACCCCATAACTTGTAGTCGATTTTTTGGTTGATATGGGATATTCGGTGTTTACAATTTTCCCGGGAGCCATGAAAAGCTTTCGTCAACGTTATCGCTCCAGCGGCGCCAAAGATGACGGCTTTGATGCTTTTATCATCTTTATAAAATGACTCCATGCGTCAGGTAATCCGCACTTTCATCTTCATCGGCGTAAATCCCGTCAAATAAACGCTTTTGCCATCCAGTTTTTTATCAGCGCCGCGCAACTGTGTCCAGGTGTGTTCTGCGTGGCCGAGGCCGAATGTGATGATGTGCTTGTCAAAAGAATATTCGCCAAAGCCTTTTCTCAAAATATAGGCGTCCTTTATGTTATCGACTTTGTGCACACCTTTCAGCCTGCCGTCGCGGCGGAATGCCAGTTCGACTGCAACGGGGACATTGTCCGTGCCGTGAATGTCTATTGTGATCTCAAACCCGCCGTTCTGTTCTGCAACCTCGACAATGGATTCGAGATGTTGGATTTCACTTTTCGTGCGCAACTTTTTGTTCTCTTTCCAATCACCGCCGGCGGGAATATTGTCCTTCGGAAACGGCTGATAATACGGGCCGTCCAGCTTTTGCCGCATGATGTATTTTCCATCCTCAACTTCCAGCGTTTCGCCTTTGAACTGGCCCTTGCCGAAAAAAGCCGAGGCAAAACGCATCGACAGTGCAGCCGTTCCCTTGTGAAATGAGAAAAAAATCGGGTTCTCGGCTAAAACTGTTGCACTGACCTCTCCGCGCCTGATGCGGGCAAGGTTGGAATGTTTGAA
>JAADGR010000377.1 GCA_013152225.1 Calditrichota bacterium | reverse complement strand
GAAAACTTCATTTCAACCCACTTAGTGCTGTCAAGATTGTGCTCAGCGGTCTGTATGGCAAAACCGAAACAAGTTCACAAGGTAATTCATGGGGCGACCAAGTAGCAATGAATTATGGATATGATGTGGTTGGCTCCGCGCTTGGAAGAAACAAATACTATTTGGCGGCCAATGATCTTTTGGACGTTTGGACAAAACAACTCGGCGCTAAAATCACGCATACACTAAGTCCATCTACTTTTTACGAAATTAGATATGACTATTTTTCAACCGATACAAAAGCAGGCAGGGCAGCGGAACGCAATCCCGCAATTGTGAAAACTATTGCCGGAGTAGGCTTTGATGAAGCACCCCGGGGTTGGGTCGGTGAAGCTGTCAGCTTGACGGATTTGACCGGAAATTTTGATTTCTTTGGTGGTGGCCGGGTATCGGATACCTCATTTGTTAAGAGTCAGCGGTTGAACTTTGATTTGACAAGTCAGATCAATAATCAAAATATGATAAAACTCGGGTTTGAATATGGGGCTGACCATGTTAAAAGAAACAACCGCAAGGCTGGTACTATTATCCTTAAAGCAGATGCAGGCAATTTCTTAAGGTACGATCGTACGCCGACGCACTATGCCGGATATATTCAGGATAAAATCGAATATGGCGGCATGATTGCAAATATCGGTCTTCGCGTTGAACATTACAATGCCAACGGCTACATTTATGATCCGGGCAATTTGTACTCGATGTTATGGGCGCGTGGCGGTACCGCAGGATACGCACGTCCGGATGATCTGCCCAAGGAGAAAAGCAAAGCATACACCTACATAGCACCCAGGGTTGCATTCTCTCATCCGGTTCGTGAAAACACAAAATTCTTTTTCAATTATGGTGTTTATTACAGTGAACCCACGAATAGAGACCGGTTCGGTTTGTTCTCCGAGAGTTGGGATTTTGGCAATCCACAAGGTGACATCAGATTTGTGGGCTATTCAAATCTTGAAGCTCCTCGCACATCCGCCTACGAAGTCGGTTTTGAGCAGAGTATCGGCGACGAATGGTTGCTGCGCTCATATTTTTATTCCAAAGATAATACGGACCAAATTGGAGGTATTAGCGTAAACGGAATGAATGGATCACATGATATTGGTGAGTTCCGCAATTATGAAGGTGTCGGCAAGGGTGCTGCCGGATATCGAACGAGAAGAAATAACAACTGGCAAGATATCCGCGGTATCGAATTCAAAGTGACCAAAATGCGCGGCCAATACTTTACAGGCTGGCTTAACATGGATTACCTCATAAGTACATCGGGTAATTATGGCCTTCAAAGATACAATCAGGATCCTTTGGTTGCCTATTATGCTTACAGCGCGGTAAAACAACAACCACAGTCTCAGCCGAGTTTCATTGCCAATTTGGATTTTCACACACCCGTTGACTGGGGAAAAATGAAAGGCGACTGGCGTTTGAGCGTGCTCCAGCGATGGGCTAAAGGGACAAAAGTTATTTATAATCCTACAGGTTTACCAACCCGCGAAGTGCGAACGATTTATTACTGGATTAACAACTATACAACAACTTTGCGCTTGAACAAAACTTTTGCTTTACAGGCTAATTTGAAAGTACGCCTGTATATGGATGTCAACAATCTATTTAATTTCAGACATCTCAATGTCGGTGTACTCAACAGTGCAGAACGAGACATCTATTATAATCAATACGTTGATAAGGATAATGGCCTGGATAAAAAGATCGGTGAATACAAAGACAAAAATGGTAATAATGTATTTACTGAAAATTGGATTGATAAAAATGGCACAAAAAGAGCGCCCATTGCTCCCAGTAAAGACTTTGCCTTATTCTACAATCCCCGTTCTTTGTTGTTTGGAGTCAAGTTTGAATTCTAATTTTAGCTATCCAGGAATTCAAACAGGATCGTTGTTAGCTAAACTAAAAAGAGGATTTAAATATGAAACGTCTATTAATAATCGCGAGCATTTGCCTGTTGTTAACGGCTATTTTCGCAGAAATGGCTTTCGCGAATACCGGTATGCATTTTATGAGAATAGGCCGGCTATGGGTAAATGCCGAATACGATGGTGCTGAGGGTTGGGGGGGTCAATATGCATGGCCGGGAGGTCGGGTAAGATTTCCAAATTCAGGAATTCGGGAACTTTGGGGTGCAAACGTAAGAAAGCTGGGAACAATTTCCGGGTGTAAAGACTGGACAGGTCCCAACGGAAAAGTTTATCCTTACTGGACTTCTGGCATGTACCGAACTTATGATTATGATTACCTTCCTTACTGGAAAGACGAGACCAATCAAACCGCTCTTTATCCGGTAACTCAGATTCTTTATCAAAGATGGCCTCAACCGAATGTGTTTGTCGACGGCGTCAATATCATTCCTGATGGCGGTGACAATTTTACAAAGGTTCATCAAGCTGATTTCCAGCATGATGCAAATACTGCCGTTGATCCAACGTTGGTCACAGAAAGAGCCATAAAGTCTGTCTGGCGCTATACGATGGGTGTTGAATACGAACGCTGGATATATGGCTACAGCAATGTAAAACATCAGGATTATGTTATTTATGATATTACGCTTACGAATAATGGCAAAGTCTTTGGATTACCCGGTGATACCCCCAAAGTATGGCCCGAAGAAAATAAAAACTGGCCGTATATTTTAGACGGCCAAAAGATCAAGGGCTTTTGGTGGGCGCAAACAGAGAATCCATGGAATTCACACCTCGGGAGAGATAAATCTTTTGGCAATAATGACGCTATTGGTGAGTTTGTTGCGCCATTTGCCGATCAGGGCAATGATCGGCGGTTTTACATGTTCTATGACGGAGATCATCAAGGCGATGGCGTAAAAGACTGGGGCGATCCCAGTATCGACGAAAGATGGGTAGAGCTTTTATCTCCGGCATGGATAATTATGGGAGCTCTTTACGCAGACAAGTCCGCGACTGAAAAAGTAAACGATAACGGACAACCTAATTCCACAACCATTAAGCATGAACGTAACTATGATCTTGGTAAAGTGGTAAAGACGATGCAGGATCAATACCAGGCACTGTTTCAGGATGGCGTCCAATGGCCGTTAAACACGCCTCAACGAGATATCGATCCTACTCTTGTAATCCCAAGCGGTTATAACTGTTTTGGCCCCTACGACCTGGATTTTGGTCAATCTGTCAATATTTCGTTTGTTGTGGCCGCCGGTGGTATAAGCCACGCTCTCTGTGTTGAATATGGGAAAAAAGCGTGGGATGCCGGTTATACCGGCGCGGTAATGGACACGATAGAGACGTTATTCAAAACCGGTCGTGATTCGGTCTTCAAGACTTTGAAAATTGCAGACTGGAATGTGAACGGTATCAAAGACGGTGGAAGAAAGAGGTACGATGTGCCTGATGCACCGCGTCCGCCTGCTAATTTTTGGGTTGCTGCTGATGGAGACAAAATCAAAATATCTTGGTCAGACGAATCGAGAAATGACCCTGATTTTGATACGGGTGTAAAGGATTTTGCCGGCTATCGCGTTTACAAAGCTGTTGGTGCAAGAGACAGCACGTACCGAATGATTTATGACGGCACCGGCAATGAATACACTGATAGCGATGTTTCATCAGGCTTTCAGTACTTTTACTATGTTACTGCCTATGATAATGGTTCCCAGAACTGGGAAGACCCGGGTGTATCTATCGAAAGCGGAAAATATTACTGCTGGACGGGATGGGCGCCAAATGGGGTAAAACCTGCAACTGCGCCAATAACGAGCCAGTCGAGTATGGATAAAATCCGAGTCATTCCCAATCCCTACAGTGCTGCCGGTAAAACTTTTCCAGGAGAAGTGGATAAAATTATTTTTACGGGCTTGCCCGGCAAATGTACCATCAGAATTTATACTACAAACGGTGATTTTGTACACGAATTGGACCATACGGATGGCAGCGGCAGTGAATCATGGGACTTGCGCACTGAATTTAACCAGTATATTGTCAGTGATGTTTATCTATATACTGTGAGCAGTGATTTAGGCAACCATGTTGGCAAATTTATCGTCATCAGGTAACAAAATAAATCAAGCTTCATTGCGCAGTTCATTCCCCTTCAAAAGTTCAAAATGGAGGCAATACTCATGAAAAAAAACCTTTTTATCTTTTTAGTATTAATGATCTTTATGATCTCGTTGCCAGCGTCGGCAAGGATGAAGAAGTTGGGACAATCCGGTATGGGTTTTCTAAGCATTAGTGGCAGTGCCAGAGCTGCCGCTATGGCCAGCGTCTTTGGATTTGCAAAAAACGATCTGGCCAGCGTCTTTTATAATCCTGCGGGTCTTGCATCAGTTGAGGGAACAGCATTTTTCCTCAATTCAACAAGTTGGCTCGCTGATATGAAAGTTGCTCATATTGCGGTGTCGCATAATGCCGGAAAATATGGTGTGTTCGCTCTTACTCTGGAATCTATGGATTATGGTAAATTTGATGGAACCGCTATTTCCGATACAGATGTCAGAGGCTATTCGGATATCGATGTCGGTAATGTCAGCGGAATTGCAGTAGGACTTGCTTACGGCATCCAAATGACAGATAAAT
>JAADGR010000270.1 GCA_013152225.1 Calditrichota bacterium | reverse complement strand
GAGCGAAACGGAGTGGAGCGAAGCAATCTCATACTTAACAGGCAGTTATGAGATTGCTTCGTCGTTCGTTCCTCACTCCTCGCAATGACACACATTTGTTACATTTTAACCCATTAAAAAGTATATACAATTACCTGCCGAAATTAATCCAAATCATCAAAATGAATGTTCGTATAAACATTGTTTTTTGCAATATATTTCTTAAATTGGGACGTTATAAATTTTCTGAAAGCCCTGCGGGATTGTGGAAAGAGAAGCAGCAATCCGGTACAGTCGGTAATGAGTCCCGGCGTAATAAGCAGAACGCCGCCGATGAGAACAATCAATCCGTCGGTCAGGCTCTCGGTAGGAAGCTGTCCGCTATGGAGATCGGTTTGAATTTTTTTCAAAACAATGAGGCCTTGCGACCTTGCCATCCAGGCGCCAAAGAGGCCTGTGAACAAGACGAGCATAATCGTATCCAGAGCCCCAAAGTGCTGCCCCACTTTGATTAAAACATAGATTTCGATGAGGGGGACGATGGTAAACAAAAGTAAAAGTTTCGTAAACATAATAAATCTCCGGTTTGATGCATAAATATACCCTGCAAAAACTCACAAAACAAGTTTTATCTTTTTTCCTGTTGATTCTGCTGCTCCTTTTGTGGGAATGTAAAACGCCGTTTTCAACGCGCGAGCCCGAGCCGCCGAAATCAAAGCAGTCAAGTTGGGTTCCCCCGACATCACCGATGATTGTGCTGTTCAATTTAACGAATGCCATTGCAGAAAAAAACGTCATCAATTACTCTCGCTGCCTGGCAGATACCGCCAATTCTTCCAAATCATTTCGATTCATTGCCGAGCCCTCTGTCGCCCGCGCTAATCCGGGTTTATTCGACCACTGGAGCAACGCTGAGGAGACGAATTATCTCAACCAGATGCTGTCCTTTCTGCCAAAGGATTCGACGGGTCAGTTGGTTTTGAAAACATCCCGTGAGAATACTTTTCAGGATTCCGTTGTTCTTTTACAGGATTACACTTTAAAAATGCACCTGAAATGCGAAAACAATGATTGTCCCCGGGATATGCAGGGACAGGCAGAATTCAGGCTGATAAAATCAACGGAAGATTTATGGAGTATTTATCTTTTGAGTGATCGTGCCACGGGGCAGAAAAAAACGTGGAGCGAGTTGCGGGCATATTTTGGCAAATAAAAACAAATAAATTTTATGAAACGTCGTCCAAGAAAAATTAAAACCAAAAAGAAAAGAACGTTCAAACTCTCCGAAGAAAAGTGGAGAAATGGATTACTCATTGCAGCCGTTGCCCTGGCAATAGTAAGATTTGTCATCGTGCCGCTGGCAACGCGCGGTCCTCGCCCATCACATTTATCCAGGGCAGAGTCGGTTCGGGTGTCTATGGTGGTAGACGACGTGCTTTCGGATTTTTACATACGGGACAACTGGCGTTTCAAAAAAAGAGATTACGTTGAAATTCATATTCCCGAAAAATTCAAATTCGTGAATTTTTATGTGGAACTCAACAAAAAGCTGGAAGCCATAGGAATTCGGGTTATCGAATGCTCTGAAAACCCGGTTCAAACCAAAATCACGATGACTTTGGGATCAGGGAAAAAAACAGCGGACAAGATCGTTTTTATTCGCAAATCCAATCTTCCGTCGACTGCCGGTGTTGCCGCAATCATTATAGATGATTTTGGTTACTCTTACAATGATGTAACACAGGAATTTCTCTTTATGCGGGAGCCGATAACCATTTCGATCATTCCCGGCCTTCCGAATACAGAGCGCGTGGTGCGGCAGGCACAACTTGCGCAAAAGGAAATCCTCATCCACATGCCCATGGAGCCGTTAAATGAAGACTATGACGATCATGGCTATACCATTTTGTGCAATCAGGACCCGGGAATAATCCGCCTCAGGATTCAAAAAGCAATTTCAGAAATTCCCGTCGCCGCAGGTATCAACAACCACCAGGGTTCAAAAGCGACCGCCGATAGAAAGGTAATGAATGTCGCGCTGCGCGAAATCAAACGCAACCATTTATTTTTCATCGACAGCCGCACAAACTCTAAAAGCGTGGCCCTGGATGTTGCAAAAAAAATACACCTTGCCTCCGCAGCCAACCAAATGTTCATCGACGCCCGGGAGGATGAAGATTTTATGAAAATGCAGATGAAGCGCCTGGCTGATATGGCAAATAAAAAAGGCCGGGTTATCGGCATTGCCCACGTGCGAAAAAAGACGCTCCAGGTTCTCAAAAAAATGCTGCCGGAATTAGAAACGCATGGCGTCCGGTTGGTTCCGGTTTCCAAATTGGTCAGGTAAGCTTCTGCACCGAAAAATAATGCCAATTCCAGCGTTTTGCCGACAAGATTCCTCCAGAATGATACGCTGTGTTCAGTTATATCTCTTTAGTGCAAAAAATTTCATTGCCTTTTTTTAACGGTGAATTTTTCAATAATCTCACCATTGATATCAATCGCCGTCAATGTGGCCTTTTCCAGTCCTACATCCACAGTCATAAAGTGTTCGATTTTTTTAAATTTAACTGTTTCGGGCTGCGGAGCATCCGTATCATACAGGCCCGGCGCCGCCACCGGCAGTAGTGACATAATGTGTCCCGCCGCTGAAAGCATGATGATAATGATGATCATGGCCGTTCAAAATAACCTGGACATGATGGCGTTCAAAAATATCTCCCCAGAATTTGCGGCGCTTTTTCGTTTCCGCTACACGGCTTCTTTTAACGCTAAACAAAGGTTTGTGAAAGAAAACAAAAATAAAGCCTGCCTTATCATTCAGCGTCAGGACATTTTCAACCCAGGCTTTTTCTTTTTCAAGATAACCCAAGTCGATTTTTTCCCAGAAAGCCTCCCGATCGCTGCCTTTAAGATATTCCGGGGTTTGGTGTTCAGGTCCTTCACTATCCAGAACAATAAATAGTGCATCACCTACGCTAAAAAAGTAGTAATGTTCATAGTAATGTTCATTACCGGGCAAATCAAAAAAGTTGTAATAATTTTTCGAATCCTTTTCATGGTTGCCAAGCACTGAAAAATACGGCGTATTGCGCATCAGTTCATGATTAATCTGAAAAAACGTTTGCCATTCCTGAATGACATCGCCATTGCCGACGAGATCGCCGGTGTTGACGACAAACATCGGCTTTTGTTTTATAATCATGTTGACGATTTTTTGATGAATTTTATGGCGCGAGCGCGTGTCACCCAAAACGGCAAAACGGAACGGTTCAATTTTTCGGGGAAATGTTGTAAAAGAGCCTTTGCCTTCTGCAGAACCGTCTCCAAGAACGTCATATTGGTATGTTGTCTTTGGTTGAAGGCGGGCAAGACGAATTTGGTGTTGTTGAAATGCCGGCACCTGAAAAGATTTACCATCCGGCCCGGTAATCCTGGACTCGCCGGACAGGGTTGACCAGCAGATGGTCACACTCTCCGATGACATGTTTTGCAAATAAGGCCCGATGGCAATACGCTTCGTGCCCTGCGCAAAAGAAATCGTTGCTAAAAGAATAATCCACAGCGCATTTCTGATGATTCTCATATCTTCTCCTTTTAAGTGTTTTGATGATATTGGCGATATACCGTCTCCGTTCGTCGAAGGACACCGCTTAATCTTTATGCGATTTCGTTCTCCGTTTTCCGAAAAATCAGGGCATCCGCTGCAACCCTTCCCAGCGCACATTCCAACTGCCATCCTGCGGAAAACCCGGTGCATGCACATCCGGGGCGCCATCCCAGCCGGCGGCCATCATGGCCACGGCTGTAAGCAATCCGCCATTACCCGGCAGATAAAGCGGAAGATGTTTCACCTGGTAATTATGGCCATTGAGCAAATAACGGTTTTTGCCCGAATCCATAAGCAGTGCATCAACGGCCAGTTCAGGTTCACCGACCCGGGCAGCGGTCATGGCTGTCAGCGGAAAATCCCAGCCCCAGGTGCTTTCCCAGTTCCAGGTCTGCATAACCTTTTTTAAGGTTCGACGCATCGTTGCTGCATCCGCCACATTGCCCGGCAACATGCCGTAAGCACCAAGCAGCGACGGATGGCCGACACGCCGGCCGCCTTTTCCAAAAGTGTCCATAGCTGTTTCAGCATTAACATAAAGACCGTTTTTTACAGGCAACGGCGATAAATGCGTTCTGACGCGTTCCCATTTTTCATTGCGCGGCAAACCCAACCGTTCCCGCCATTTCTGCGCTGTTTCCAGTCCCCACGCCCAGTACGCCAACTCAAAGGTCGGGTTCATCGTTGTGGCCGCCGGATGTTTTTCCTGCGCCGGTATGAGCGGCGGGCCAAGGACATAGCGTTGATTTGATTCATCCCACCAGGCATAGGAAGCCATGAACTCGGCGGATTCAAATACCAACTCTTTATATTTTTCCAGCGTCTCCCGATCGGGGTGCATACGGTAAAACAATTCGGCATAATAGATGGGATGGGGCTGCTGCCAGATCAAAAATACGCCCACACTGGAAGGCCCTTCGCGCCCGTCCGGGCCAACCATTTTGGGCCAGCGCGCTCCGGAATAGCCCTGCAGTTTAGCCAGCCACTTTGCCCGCGGCAAAATGGATTGATACCAGGGCATGGTCTTTTCCAGCGTCTCGTATCGCCCCCAGAGAACAAACTGTACGGCATGCCACCAGTGCATTTCCAGATGCGGCTTGCCGTACCAACTGTTGCAGGTCAGGCCTGTTTCCTGCGGCGGGAAAGGGCCGCTGCTGTTTACTTTCACCAGGTATTGGGAAAGGACAATCCGCCGTTCCAGTTCTTTTGCACGTGGGTCTCTGCTCTGCGACAAGTCGATGGCGCCGCCGCTTTTCCAGTATTTTTGCCAGAAAGCCGCCGCAGCGTGTTGTGTTTCATCGGCTGTGGGAATGTCGGCATGAATCGGGTCTTTTGAAAACAGGATTGAGAGTTCAAATGTCTCAACACTTTCGGGAGTAAAAACGAAGCGGTGTTTTGCTGTCTTTTTCATGCTGCCCTTCCCGCTCCAGCCAATGCTTGCATAATAGGTTTCGCTATCGAGGATACATTTTAAATCGAGACGGTTTTCAGTCTTTTCAATAACTTGCGTTTTATAACGATCCGGATGCGTCCAGTCCGAAGCATCGCGGCCCCAGTTCTCGGAACCATAAGGAAATTCGATGACAACCTGCAACTGCCCGGCTTTAAGCAGTGGACTTTTTACCCGGGCAGAGACCGCATCTTTTTTGCCATGCACGGCTGTCTCCACCCGAACGGGTTGACCTTCAATCTCAAAATAACTCTTCAACAGGCCGTTCCACAAATCCAGGGTCTGGCGGATGTTTTGCGCATCCTGAATTCCAACCTGTGCATCGTCGTTTTTTTTCAGGATAAATCCAATGCGCCCAAGATTCAGTCGGTGGGGATTGGCGCGCAGCCATTCGGTCTCCGGTGTGCCGCGTTTGGAGGCATAGGGCACCTGCCGGCCATGGGAATCGTAATATTGCATGGCATCTTTTAGTGTATATTTTTCGCCACCAGGCGTGGAATGCCAGCCCCAATAAGATTGCGTGCAAGTCGGAATTCCATGCTCGTAAAAATCTGTAAAGGTCTGGAGGCCGGTAAAATCCGCGGTAAAAGCAAAATTGCCGTTGCCGACAGAAAGCACTTCCAGGGAATCCGCCTCTGTAACGATCGGATTGTGACGTTTGACCAGCACCTCGCGGTCGATTTTACTTGTTTGATTTGAACAGCTTTGCAATAATAAAATCAATGCTATAAAAACCATGAATCGGTTCATGCGAACATCCAGTCTGGTTTTTTCATAATACGGTTTTGCAAATTCTTGATTATTTTTCAAGTTTTTTTCGTTTTCCACTCTCGCCTAGGGCAACGCGGTGCAGCCCATGAAGAGGCTGCACTCCAAAAGTTGGACGACTTGAACGAACTGAAATCGCTCGCTCGTCGGCTGGAGAAATCTTTCTACACACAACCCGGAACGTTTGCCACGCCTCGCAAACCCCGGCTCACTTTTGTCAGCCGCTCGTAATCCTCTCTCGTCACATCTTCCGGGACACCGCCGGAATCCATAAAAATAAAACGCTTATATTTTCTTGCCAATACGGCCATTTGTGACATATAGGCTTCCTGTTGGTCTGCCGGCCAGTACCAAAATTTTGTGGGAAAACCGCCCACAACCACAAATTTTTGCGCGTACTCTTTGAGCACCTGTTCTATATCCCAGTTTTCCTCGGGATCAAACGGATTGATAAAATCAAAACCGCATTCCGCAAGATCGTCCAGGATTTCCCGGTTTGCCCCGTGAGAATGCAAATGCACTGTAGCACCCATTTCATGGGCTTTATCGCACAACTTTTTATGCCAGGGCTTGACAAATTTTTTATAGTGAAGCGGAGACATAAGTAAGGCTTCCTTCGATCCCAGATCGTCACAAAATGTGATACAATCCGCGCCCGCTTTGATCATATTTTCCGCGGCAACAAGATTCCACTCACCCAGCCGCTCCATCATTGCATGGATGAGATCCGGGTCGGTGAGGAGAGAGATGAGCACCTCCTGATAGTCCATCAGAAAATAATGCATGGCGGAAAAAAATCCGTTCAGCGAACCGACAACATATTCGCCTTTGCTCCTGAGATATTGCGCATCCTCGGCGAATCCTTTGTAGCGGTTCGGATCGGCGGCATCCGGCAATTCCAATTTGTTCAAATCATCCAAAGTTTTGACCGGATGATCGTAACTGTGGTAAAAATGTGGATGAAACTGTATCTTTGCCAAAACGCCGGTTTCGAATTCTGTAATAAATCCGTTTTCAATGCGTTCTTTAATTCTGACAAAAAACTCTCCCGGGCCGCCATGGCCGAAAGAAATGTTTGCCCCTTTGCCAAGGCAGGAGAAGCAGCGGCCGGTGTAATTATTAAAAGTGATCATTTTATCCAACTGATCCGCTCCCATAGCGCTGCTGTCAAACTCATCCGAGACATCGTACCACCACATCTTGTCGTAATGGCAATATTCCGGCGTCAAATCCCGCGCTGTTTCGCTGTTAAAAAAGCCCATCCAATGCTGCGCAATGGGAACATCTTTCTCCCCTTTGATGATGGCATGAATCCATTCTCTTTTTGTCATGATGATTTGTATTTTCCTCATTTAGATTAAATTATGTTGTCTTTTCATTCAAATCTGAACTGATACCGGAGTCGTACTAGTGCATAAAAACATGCGCCAGCACCTTGGCATCGCTCAGAGTATTTGAGATCAATGCAAATTCATTGGGCTGGTGCGCGGTGTCTTGTATCGTTCCCCAAACGGCTGCGGGGAGGCCGGCCTCGCGAAAAATAGCCGCGACCGTACCGCCGCCAATGCCGATTGTTTTTGCTTCGAGACCTTTGACTTCCCGAATAGCATTCCCGAGTGCCCGGACAACGGCGGCATCGTTTGCTGTGGGAGGCGCCGCTTCCGTTCTCTGCGGCGAAAAAATTTCAATGTGCACGCCAAACTGCTTTTCGATCTCATCGGCCATCCCGCGAATTTTCGCCTCGACTTTTTCAAGCGGGTATTGCGGAAGGATTCTGCAATC
>JAADGR010000187.1 GCA_013152225.1 Calditrichota bacterium | reverse complement strand
ATTGCGGATGAAGGAAATGATCGCATTATTGAAGTAAGCAGAGAAGGAAAAACAGGGCAAATTGTCTGGCAATTTAATCGCAAGTTTCATGGGCTCAAGGATGTCGACAGGCTGCCCAATAACAAACATATTGCCGTTTATTTGGACCCGACTTTGAGCAATTCCGTGCCTGCCGGTCTCGGATATAAAAATTCTTCAGTCATCTCCGGGGTTTACGACTTGAACCGCGAAACAAATTTTGGTCAATTATATTGGCAAGCGGATACAATCTCCGAAGTTACTTCTATTCGATTTCAATTGCGAGCGGCAAATTCATTAAGCGACCTTGATGTTGCAAAATGGGTTGGTCCTGATGGTGAGGGAAGTTACTATGAAACTCCGGGCGACACGATCAATTCCATCCATGATGGCAAAAGGTTTTTTCAATTCAAGGCATTTCTTGTTACGAATAATCCGCTGTTTACCCCTTTATTAAATAGCATTCAATTAACATACGAATACTATAGCACAGATACACGTCCCTGGTTTTGGTCTGACCACATCCCTCAAGTCGATTCTACCAAGAATCTCGTCTCACGATGGAAGACTCTGGAATTTACAACGAAACTCCTTGATGACCCGGATCTTCGACAAAAAATCGATCTCGAAGTTCAGATCAATGATGCGAACCCGCCCAATAAAGTTTTGGCAAGTTTTCCGGCAAGCAAAACAAACCCGGACAATATATTTAGTCTTGAATCGATCACCTCTTTGCAAGGTGTACAATCAATTTTTCTTTTCGCGTATGCCTCGACTTCCAACTCTTCCGTAACACCGATTATGGATAGCTGGAAAATCACTTATGATCTTGTCCCTGCAGCGCTGTCCAAGTTGTACTTTTCTGATCGGGCAGGGAAAAAAGTCGATTATTTCAGAGCAACAACTTCTTTGCCTGCTACCGAGGATAAAGTCGATAGTCTGGATGTGTTTTTGTTCGATCCGGATCAGGAGCCTTTTAACCAGACCATTACTCTCCAGGTAACAACAGCAAAAAGTGGGGACTCGGAAAAAGTTACCCTGACATCTCAGGGTTCAGGCGTCTACAGGATCGTTCCGCGAATTCCCATTTTGATTTCAGACAAGTTTACTGTAGACAATCAAATAATGGAAGTGAAGGACAGGGATACATTGTTTGTTCATTATGCCGATCTTTCCAATCTGAATGATGTTTCTGCTGATACAATTTTAATTATCAAAAATACTCCCGGTGAACTTTTTGTTGAAAATGAAAAAGGAAAAATTGCTACTCAAGTTAATTTTGGAGAGTCTCTGTTTGCCCGTGTAAAAAATGAGCAGGACCGGAATATAAGTCCTACATTGCAGGATTCGATTCAGGTCCAGTTCATTGATGTTTTGACCTTTGACAAGGAAGATGTTACGCTTTATGAGGTCGCAGACAAATCCGGAGTTTATAATACAGGGGAATTTGCAAGCGAGAAAGGTCTAGTCGTCGTTAACAGTAATAACGGCATAGAAAATGACGGTCAACTTCAGGCTTTGCCCGGGCATCTCATTACCGTTGAATATGATGATAATATTAAGCAGACAAAATCTTTGCAGATACCCGGAGATAGAGGGACATTTGTCACGATTTATCTTGGTGGCGCTCCTTATGTTGCTGAAGTAGCGCCAAATCCATTTTATGAATCAAAGTACAATGATTTTAAATTGCGAGTCGCTTCAGCCACAGGAACATTGACTGTCCGCAAGCTGGAAATCTTTAATATCGCCGGCGAAAAAGTAAGGGAGATTGACGGGAGCCTGCTTCGTTTTGATGTTTCATCTCCTATTCCCAAAGAAAAGTACGGCATTGCGGATCATTGGTGGGATCTTTTAAGTGACAGTGGTCATCAGGTTGCCAGTGGTACCTATTTTGTCAAGGTTCATGCGGATTTATTCCATGAGGACACGAATGATTTTGAGCAGGTCACATATATTCGCAAATTTTTATTGATCAGATGACCGGTCAATAATCATCAACTCCAACATTCAAATTTATCATTTTGTAAATGGCAATGGAGATATAATGAAGAAAATCAAAATAACGCATCATTTTTTGAATGGCTATACTTTTTTGTACGTTCTTGCCATTTTGAGCTTCTTATTTCCCTTTGGGTCGATAGCTATTTCCGGCGGCAATACGGGGATTGGTTATCATGGTGCTGCGTTTCTACGGGTAAGCCCGAATGCGCGGCAAGTTGGTATGGGAGAGGCTGCTTCTGCACTGGCCGACGATATCAACCTGATGCGCTATAATATTGGCGGCCTGGGAAATTTGCGGCATATTCAACTTGCAGCTAATTTTCATGACTGGATTGACGATACGCAGCAAGGTTCAATCTCTATTGGCTTGCCTTCAAGATGGGGTGTTTTTGGATTTAATTTTGCCTATTTTAATGAAGGAAAAATTCAAGAGCTTAATGAATATTTTCAAAGCACGGGCGGGGTTGCATACAGCGGTGATATATTGATAAACGCGGGGTATGGTACTTTTGTAAGAATTCTAAATAACGATTTTGGTTTTGGAGGGAGTCTGAAATTAATCCGGCAAAACCTGGCCGGCGAACAAAGCACTGCCATTGCGATCGATCTGGGAACACATTTCAGATTAAAGACTTTTTCGTTCGGTGCAACGATTCAGAACTTTGGCCTGTCAAAAGTGAAATTTGAAAACCAAAAATCAAGCATCCCCGAGACATATCGCATCGGCGCGGCCACAAGGCTGCCCTTAGCGGAATCGATTAAATTGAATATAGCTTCTGATATTTCCTGGACTACTGCCGAGAAAATGAGATATTATGTTGGTGGAGAACTTGATATTAGTGATCTGCTTGCCGTTCGCGCCGGCTATCAGTTTCATAATGTTGCTGTTTCTCCGCTATCTTTTGGATTTGGGTTGTACATTCCAATGGAATGGCTTGCAAATTCAAGAACGCGGCTGGATTATTCTTATTCGCCTATGGACGCGCTGGAAACGACTGCACATCGCTTCTCTCTTTTATTTTCTTTTGGAGCAACTCAAAGAGTAATAGCCTTAAATGAGAGTGACAGAAGACGGATTGCCGTCATAAACGAGCGTTTAAGAAAGGAACTCGCCGCTGCCGAAGAAGCAAGATTGAAAGCGCAGCAGGCCGAAAAGAGCACTAAGAAAATGGAAGAAGAGATTGCAAAGCGCCTTGCCATGATCAAAAAAATTGCCGCAGAGAGTGAAGGTAAAATTGAAGTTGAGCCGCAAACAAAGAAAAAGATCCTCGTGAGTATGAGGATAAACTTTGACTTTGATAAAGCAAATATCCGGCCTGAAGAATATAAAACCATGGAAAAAGTCGGAGAAATCTTGAATACCTATCCCGAGGCAAAGGTGCACGTGTCCGGTCATACCGATTCACTTGGACCTGACGAGTATAATATCCAATTGTCGCAGCGCAGGGTTGATAGTGTGATGGCCTTTTTAAGCAAAAAAGAGGGAATAAACGCAGATCGATTTTATATGCCGATTGGCTATGGGGAAATGAAACCTATTGCAACAAATGCCACTGCGGAAGGGCGATTCAGAAACCGTCGCGTTGAATTTTTGCTCTTCACTTTTGATACAGTCCCGGAAATGCCCGAGGGTTCCGCTATCAAATATGTGGATGCGATCAATAATAACACGATGCGAATCGTATGCAATGGAAAAGTAAAGTTTATAACGCATTCCCTGGATAAACCGGATAGATTTATTGTCGATTTCCCCGGGATATTTTTGCTGACCGACCAGAAAACTTTCGATCTGAATCGAGGGCCGTTTGTTAAAGCGCGTGTTGGCTATCATCCAAAAGAAAAATTTTCACGTGTTGTTTTTGATTTGAACAAAAGTGTGGAATTGAAAGCAACGACAGTTGATAATTCGGTTATTGTCCAAGTAAAGTAAAAGCGGATTCTAATGATCTTTTTCATGACTTAATTTTGGGAGATATGATGCGAAATGTCTTTTATTCTATTTTTGCTCTCTGCCTGTTGCTCTTTGGGTGCAATTCCTCCAAGGCGATTCCCAAAGCGGACAAGGTGAGTTTTACTATTTTTCATTCCAATGATATCATTGGCTATCTCAAACCTTGTGGCTGAAAGAGCGCACGCTACGGCGGGTTAGCTCGGAGAGCGACTTTTTTAAAAGAAAATACTCAAAAATCTGATTTTAATATCATTCTCGATGCCGGCGGTTTTAGCAGGGGAGTTGGCGGCGTCAGCAAATTAAACACAGAGTACCTCATTCAGGGACTCGATGAGCTTCACTATTCAGTAATTAATCTGGGATTGAGGGATTTTATTAACGGTGGTGAGTTCCTTAAAATGCTGCATAAAAAGAAGAACTTTCAGTTTTTGGCCGGAAACGTTTTCTACAAGGATACGAATAAACCCTTTGCAAAACCGTTTGTTATCAGAAAAATTAAAGCGCATAAAATAGAGGGGGGAAAATTACCCTTTAATTCTTTAAAAGTGGGCATCATTGGTTTATGTGATGAACGTTCGATTTTGTTTGGCGATAACGTTGCAGAACCCAAACTTGAGAGCAAAGCGCCCGCACCCATTG